>NZ_AKJJ01000030.1:0-27517 GCF_000282395.1 Pseudomonas sp. GM55
GATGCCGATTGGCCCATTAACGACTTGAGTTCCAGGCGGGCATCCTGACTGAGCAGCGACAGCTCGAAACTGAATAAGGTCGACAGACCCTCGGCGCCGGAAAAGCGCTCGAGCAGCAGTTCCTGCTGGTTTGCCATCGGGGTGGTGAACGTGATCAGGCGCCGGTTCTGTGGCGAGAATATTTTTGTCGGTTCCATTAACAAGCTTCCTGCGGCATCAACAATCCGTGTTTGCCTCAGGAACTGCACGCGCCTGTTCCCGGCAAAATCCAAGGATGGGGATTAAGGCGTGCAGGAATTTGTTTGTATGTAGGACGCTTCCTTTTTTATAAAAAACTCTACCGTTAGTTGAGTTTTGAGTGGGGAAAGGTGTGGGAGCAAGCTCCCACGGACAACAGGTTTCAGCGCTGTTTCAGTCGATCAATGACCACCGCCAGCAGCAAAATCGAACCCCGAATCACATACTGATAAAACGTATCGATGTTCTTCAGGTTCATCGCATTCTCGATGATCGCCAGGATCAATACCCCGGCAATCACGTGCCGAATCATCCCGATCCCGCCACTCAACGACACCCCGCCCAGCACGCAGGCCGAAATCACCGTCAGCTCGAAACCCTGGCCGATCATCGGCTGTCCCGAGGTCATGCGCGACGCCAGGATGACCCCGGCCAACGCGCCGATCACGCCATGCACGGCGAAGATGATGATCTTGGTCCGGTCGACATTCACCCCGGCCAGTAGCGCCGCTTCCTGGTTGCCGCCAATCGCCATGGTGTTGCGCCCGTAAGTCGTGTAGTTCAGCAGCCAGCCGAAAAACAGGAAGCAGACAATGGTGATCAGGATCGGCACCGGTACGCCGAACATCTGGCCGTTACCGAAGACGAAAAACGATTCCTGGGACACGCCCACTGCTTTGCCATTGGCGAAGATGTAGGCCAGGCCACGGACGATCTGCATGGTCGCCAACGTGGTAATCAACGCATTGACCCGTAGTTTGGCGATGACGATGCCGTTGATCAGCCCGACGATCAGCCCCATCACCAGTGCCGCACAGACTCCGAGAAACACGCTGTCGGTGTCGCGCATCACCACCGCTGCGACCACCCCGGCACAGGCGATCACCGAGCCCACCGACAAGTCGAAATGCCCGGACGCCAGGCAATACAACATGGTGCAGGCAGCAATGCCGGTGGTGGAAATCGCCAGGCCCAGGCCGCGCATGTTCAGCGGTGAAAGGAAGTTGTCGATCAGCAAGGTGCAGGCGACAAAGATGCCGACGGCTGCCAGCAGCATCACCCAGTCATCGAGGAAGCGCCGCAGGTCCAGCCGTCTGCGAGTGGTCGGCAGGGTGTTGTTTTGGGTTGTCATCATAGTCACCTCTCAGTTCGCCACGCCGTCGGCGCGTTGGCGCGGCAAAGCCAGTTGCAGCAGGTTGGATTCGTTGGCCTGGTCGCGGCTCAGTTCGCCACGCAGCGCGCCTTCACAGAGCACCAGGATGCGGTCGGAAATGCCCATGACTTCCATCAAGTCACTGGACACCACGATCACCGCGATCCCTTCCGTCGCCAGGTTATGGATGATCTGGTAGATCTCGGCCTTGGCACCGATGTCGATACCGCGGGTGGGTTCGTCAAGCAGCAGCACTTTCATCGGCATCGACAGCCAGCGGCCGAGAATGGCCTTCTGCTGATTACCGCCGGAAAGAAACTTGATCGGCTGCCCGGCGTGTGGCGTTTTCACCTTGAGCGCCTTGATCTGCCGGTCGGCGTTGTCCTTTTCCCACAGGCCACGCAACAGGCAGCCGAAGGTGGAATGGGCGCCGCGTGCGCTGATGTTGATGTTCTCGGCAACGCTGGCCAGCGGCAGGATGCCCTCCTTCTTGCGGTCCTCGGGGCACAACAGGATTCCGGCGGCAATGGCGTCTCGCGGTGAATGCAGTTTCAGTTCATGGCCTCGCAGTTCCAGGCGTCCGGCGCTGTTGCGCGCCAGGCCGCTGAGCAGGCGCAGCAGCTCGGTGCGACCGGCACCGACCAAGCCGAACAGGCCGAGGATTTCGCCTTTGTGTACCTCGAAACTCACCGGCTCGCGTAACCCGGGCCCGAGCAAACCGTCGACCTTGAGCGCCACCGCGCCGCGTTGGCGGGGGCGGTAATCGTAGATGTCCTGGATGTCGCGACCGACCATGCAGGTGACCAGTTGATCGTGGGTCAGTTGGCCCATGTCGTCGAACGTGCGCACGTATCGCCCGTCCTTGAACACCGTCACTGCATCACAGATGCGGAACACCTCTTCCATGCGATGGGACACGTAGAGCACCACTTTGCCCTCGTCCCGCAGCCGGCCGATGATCGCCATCAAGCGCTCGATCTCCCGCGCCGAAAGGCTGCTGGTGGGTTCGTCGAAGGCAATCACGTGGGCGCCACGGGACAACGCCTTGGCGATCTCCACCAGTTGCCGCTGGCCAAGGGACAGCCGCCCGACTTTCTCTTGCGGGTCGATTTCATCGGCCAGGCCTTTGAGACAGGCCAGTGCCCGCTGGCGCAAGGTACCGCGATTGATCAGGCCGAAACGGGCTGGCAGATGCCCAAGAAACAGGTTCTCCGCCACGGTCATTTCCGGCACCAGATGCAGCTCCTGGTGAATCACCGCGACGCCACTGCCGATGCTGTCGGCGGTGGACTTGAAGTCCATCGTCCGCTCGCCGATCTGCAAGGCACCACTGCTGGGAATGTAGGCCCCGCCGAGGATTTTCAGCAGCGTCGACTTGCCGGCGCCGTTCTCGCCCATCAAGGCATGAACCTGCCCCGGATGGGCGACGAAGCTGATATTGTCCAGCGCCTTGACCCCGGGAAAGGTCTTGCCGATCCCGTTGAAGCGCAAGCTGCCGCTGTGTTGTCGTGTATTTGTTTGCACGTGCATAACCCACCTCTTCACACCGATCAGGCAGCCCCGTCGCCGAGACCGCCGCTGAAATCAAACAGCCATCAGTTCCACAGGCCGATCTTTTCCAGTTCCTGCTTGAAGTTGTCGCGGGTGATCAGTGTCACGTCGTCCATGGCCGTGAGTTTCGCCGGTTCAGTGCCGGTGGTGACCCACTCGTACATCATGCTCGCGGTGTTGTAGCCCTCGATGTGCGGGCTTGGCAGCATCGAGCCGTAGAAGCCGCTGTCGGGTTTCTTCAGCTCGCCGATGGCGTCGGTACCGTTGATGCCGATGCCGATCACGTTGGCCGCAGCGAAGCCGGCGCTCTCGGTGGCACGCACGCCGCCGAGCACGGTGTTGTCGTTCATGCCGCCGATGATCAGGTTCTTCGCCGCACCCGGCAGTTTCACCAAGGCCGAGTTGGTGGCGTCCATGCTGCCCGGCACATCGAGGGTTTTCAGGGCCGCGAATAGGATGTGATCCTTCGGCATGCCGGCGTCTTCCAGAGCCTTGACCGAACCGTCGGTGCGCTTCTTGCCGGTGTCGAGTTCGTTGTAGGTGTTGATCACCGCATAGGTGTCTTTCCAGTCCCAGCCGCGTTTCTTCGCCTCAGTGGCCATGGCGTTACCCTGCTTCTGGCCGACTTCGAACGCGGCCATGCCGAGGTACGGCACGTCTTCCATGAATTTACCGCTGGCATCGACAAAACGGTCGTCGACGGCAATCACCTTCAGCCCGTTGAGCCTGGCCTTGGCCATGATCGCTGGGCCGAGGGACACGTCCGGCGGGCAGATCACGAACCCCTTGGCGCCATTGGCCGCGAGGCTGTCGATGGCAGACAGGGTTTTCTCACCATCCGGCACGGCGATCTTGATCAAGGTGAAGCCCTTCTCTTTCCCGGCCTTTTCGGCAAATGCCCATTCGGTCTGGAACCAGGGTTCCTCCGCCTGCTTGACCAGGAAACCGATTTTCACGTCCTCGGCCGCCAGCAGCGTGCTGCTCAGGCTGACCGCCGAGACCGCCAAAGCGGCACAGCACAGGGAACGGATAGCATGACGACGATTCATAAGCAGACTCCTTGTTATTGTTCTTGAGCGTTCTTTGAAAGCGTTCTTTGTAGCCAATGGACGGTAAGGCCGCACTTCCAATAGTCATATCGTATGATGATTGGATTTCGGACGCAGCAAAGCGCCCAAAAGCCCGAATACTCAGTCGTGGTACATCACCGAACGCCCACCATCGATGGTGATGCATGAGGCGTTGATGAACGGCGCTTCATCACTGGCCAGGAACACCGCCGTCATCGCCACCTCGATCGGCTGCCCGATACGGCGCGGCGGGTGCAGGTCAAATGCGCGCTGACGTTCGGCGTGGGAGTCGGCGAAACCGTTCCAGTAATCGATGTTGATCTGGGTTTCGATGTAGCCCGGTGCGATGGCATTGACGCGGATGCCCTTGGACGCATATTCGATGCCCAGCGCGCGGGTCAGGCCGAGCAGGCCATGCTTGGCCACCGGGTAAGGGAAGCAGCCCGGAATAATGTGGCTGGAATGGGTGGAGGCGATGTTGATGATGCTGCCAATGCCCTGCTCGATCATCTGCGGCAATACCGCCTTGCAGCCGTACCACGCACCGTCCAGGTCAATGGCAAAGCAGCGACGCCAGTCTTCCTCGGTCATTTCCAGCGGATCACGGAACACGTTGACCCCGGCGCAGTTGACCAGCACATCGATCCGTCCGTGCAGGTCGATTGCCAGCCTGGCCATGGCCTGCAGATCCTGGGGACGCGACACGTCGGCCTTGATCGCCACCACATCGGCGCCTTGACCGCGCCAGTGCGCCGCAACCTTCTCGACTTTTTCGGCCTGAATGTCGCTGATGATCAGCCTGGCTTGCTGGGACGCAAAGGTCGCCACAATCGCTTCGCCAATGCCCTGGGCGGCACCGGTGAGCAATACGACCTTGTTTTTCAGGCGTTCGCCTTTCGGTGGTTCGGGTACCGGCGGCAATGACAGTGGTTCAGCCATGGATCAAGACTCCTGTTCGATAGCACGACGAAAACCGGGCATCTGTCGATGTCCGGTCAAAAGGCGCTGAGTAAGAAACAGGTGGGTGCGAAAACGTTTCAGCTTGAAACGGTCTGGGACCTTGTCTCCGCAAGGGTGTGCGGGGGAGTTTCGCTGCATCACTTCACCTGTTTTGTTTTTTTAAGTGTGAGTGCATGTCACTGATGAGGCCGACTATAAACCCGGCTCGTTTAAAATCTCAATATATATATTTACATCCCATATTTTGGGATTTATCCAGCAAAACGCGTGCAATGCTTTCCAGGCACATCCACTGGAATCGACAACACGGCCCCATCCAACGGATGGCCCAGTGGACTTGCCGCGCTGGTGATGTACAGGGTTTTCAGGTCCGCACCACCGAACACGCAACTGGTGGGACGACTGATCGGCAGTTCGATGATCCGATCGACTTTGCCGTCTGGGCTCAACCTGAGCAGACAGTGGCCGTCCCAACGGGCATTCCAGATAAAACCTTCGGCATCCATCGCCGAACCGTCCGGGACGCCGCGTCTGTGCGGGCCAAACCAGGGTTGTGCGGGTTCGAGATTGCCGTCGGTGCGAATGAAATGTCGGTACAAGGTGCCATCGAGGCTGTCGCCAAAATAAACGCTGGTGCCGTCATCGCTCCACAACAGCGTATTGGGGATGCCCAGCCCTCGGAGCAGCGGCATGACTCGAGCGTCCCGATCAATGCGGAACAACCCGCCGGAGCGCCGTTCGATGGGCAGGTCTTCGCCCCGCTCGTCGATGTTGTTTTGCATGGTGCCGAGCCAGAGCCGGCCCTGGGCATCGCAGCGGGCTTCGTTGGGGCGGTTGCCCGGTTGCGGATCGGCGACGCAGAACAATGTCAGGCGCGGGTCCAGCCCGGGTGAGTCCAGGTCCAGCCGATACACGCCACTGCTCAGTGTCACCAGGGCGTCACCGCTGGCGCAGGGGATGAACGCCGATACATGCTCCGGCATCTGCCAGATCTGCACATTGGCGCCGATCAGCCGCAATGCCTGTTTACCGGCAATATCCACCCAATACAGGGCCTGGGTGGGCGCATCCCAGAACGGGCCCTCGCCAAGTTGCGCCCGGTGTCCGGTAACCGCGGTCCACGTCATGAAACCTCCTGCATTGTTCTTGTTTTTATGTGGGATTTTCGTTGTTAGCTGACTTTTCTATCGGCCATGACTTGCGGGTAGTAACGCTTGATCGCCAGGGCGGCGTTATCGATCAGGGTCATACAGGCCCAGACACCCCGGGCGGTATCACGGGCCGCGATGGCCTCGGCCAGGTCCCGGTGAATCGGCAAGGTACGACGCAGTTCATCCGGGTCGGCAGCGGACACTTCGAAGGCCACCGCCAGTAAGGCGCCGAGGGCGGGAACCATTTGTTCGATGAATTGATTGTGGCTGGCAGCGAGGATGCACTCGTGAAAGAACTGATCAGCACGGTTGTAGTCAATGCCGCTGTCCACCGCCCGTTCCAGCGCATTGCAGGCCATCAGGATAGCGTCCACCTGCTCGCCCGTTGCGCGCTCGCAAGCCCAGCGCACGGCCATCGGCTCGATGGTGCGGCGCAGGTCGAGCAGATCGTCGACGAAGTTTTCCGGCAAGCCGCTGTGCGACAACCAGCCGACGACTTGTGGATCAAAGAGGTTCCAGCGCCGCACCGGCAACACCCGCGTGCCGACTTTCGGACCGACCTCGAGCATGCCTTTGGCAACCAGGGTCTTGATCGCTTCGCGGATGACCGTGCGGCTCACGCCAAGTTGTTCGCCGAGGTCGGCTTCGACCTTGAGTGACTCACCCGGCTTGACTTGCCCTGTGGCGAGCCAGCATCCCAACCAGTCAACCGTCGACGCATGAAAGCTGCTGGACATGGACACCTCAAAGCCGTTCGCAATGGAGGTCCACGCTAATCATCATACGATTGGATGTCAATTTGAATTTACTGAGTACACAGGGTACTGCGTCAGGGCTCAAGACCGATGGGGAAAAACTCGCCGCCACTCCAGACACCGAGCCAGCGCTGGCCGTCGATTTCGCGACTCACCGCCAGCTCCACCAATTGATAGAACACGTTGCGATGAATCAACGCTTCAAGATTACTGCGCACATGCACGTAAGGCGCTGGCTCCTGCGTTATCGGGTCGATGACCACCCGCATCGGATGCTCGGTACCGGCCTCGGTGGTTTCATCGACGTTGGTGGTAAAGCGCAGCACCTGCGCCTCGCCCTCGCCTTCCACGTCCACCGCAATCGCCACGAATGGCGCATCGTCGACCTTGATGCCGACTTTTTCGACCGGAGTGATCAGGAAATAATCGTCGCCATCGCGGCGAATGATGGTGGAGAACAGTTTGACCATCGGCTTGCGCCCGATCGGCGTGCCCAGGTAATACCAGGTGCCGTCCCGGGCGATGCGCATGTCGATGTCGCCGCAGAAATCGGGATTCCACAGGTGCACCGGCGGCAAGCCTTGGGTCTTGGGGATTTGCCCCAGCAGGTCGTTGGCTTTTTGCGGGCCACTCATGGCGTTCTCCTTGGCATTACTGGTCGCTGAGGCCCAGCAGGCTGCGCGCGTATTGCTCCAGCGGCGGGCCCATCAGGTCTTCGGGTTTTTTATCGTGGAACGTCAGTAAACCGCCACGACTCTTGATGGTTGCAGTATCAATCAAATACTGGGTGCTGGTCTCGATCAACATGATCTGAATCATACCGCTGTCGATGCCGAGGCGGTCCAGCGCCTCCTGATCCAGCCACTCGTCAGAGTTGCCGATACGGTCGTCAGACTTGGCAAAACGGGTGTAGAGCAGATAGTGCGCACCGGCGGCACGGGCTTCGCCCATGGCCTGGTCGAGGCCTTCCGGTGTACGGGCACGGCGGACCATCGGGAAGTATTCGACGAAGCCATCGAACGCGACTTCAGCAATCACGTTGGGCCGTGGGTAAAGGGCGCTGCCCGGCGGCACGAAAGCGCCCTGGGCGATGTAGACAAATGAGTCCGGCTGAATGCGCAGGTTGTTTACGCGGCGGCTGTCGCTGTGGTCGAGCAACCCCGCATCGCTCATATGGTAACGAGTCCCTTCGGCCATATCGCTGACATTCATGCAGCCACCAAGTGCCAAAACGGCCAGCAGCAAAACCAGGCTACGCATCCTATCCTCCAGAGGCCGGTGTCGGAAAACCGGCGAATGGCCGTGGGATGCAGCTTTTGCGCCACCTCATGAGCATTGTTGACTTATCTATAGCCATCGCGAGCAAGCTCGCTCCTACACGGGTTTACGCAAAACCTTGTGGGAGCGTGGCTTGCCCGCGATGAGGCCGGTTCAACCGCCGATAATCTTCATGACAGTCGCTCCACCAGAGAACGCCACTTCCTGCTTGTCACCCAAGGCTTTCACCAGGAGTCTCTGCAAGGCCGGCAGCGCCTGGTGGCGGGGCTTGTCCAGCAGGTCGCCGATGTAGTGGCGATTGCTCGACGACAGGCAGCCATGCAGCCACCCGGTGGAGGACAGACGCAGTCGTGAGCAGGTACGGCAGAAAGGCACACTTTCGTTGGCGATCACGCCGAAATACCCCTGGCCGGGAATTTCATAGCGAACGGCCGTCGCATCGATCGGGGCATCGGCCTGCAGGTATTCGTAGCGCTCGCCGATCAGGCTCAGCAGTTGCTGGAGGCTGACGAACTGTTGCACAAAGGCATTGGAATCGTTGGCCAGGTGGCCCATGCGCATCAGCTCGATGAAGCGCAGTTCATAACCGCGCTCCAGACAGTAGTCGAGCAACGGCATCACTTGATCGAGGTTCTGCCCGCGCAGCGGCACCATGTTGACCTTGATCTTCATGCCGGCTGCACTGGCCTCGCTCATGCCGTTGAGCACAGTGGCCAGGTCGCCGCCCCGGGCAATGCCGCGGAATGCACTGGCGTCGAGGGTATCGAGGGAGACGTTGAGGCGCCGAATGCCGGCGTCCACCAACAGCGGCAGTTTCTTCGCCAGCAACTGACCATTGGTGGTCAGGCTGATGTCTTCCAGGCCCATCTTCCCGACCGCCGTCATGAACGCCTCGAGTTTCGGGCTGACCAGCGGTTCGCCGCCGGTAATGCGCAGACGCTCGATCCCCGCCGCTTCAATCAGATAAGCCACACCGCGCGCCATGGCGTCGGCCGACAATTCATCCTGCGCAGCCACCAGCCGCTTGCCGTTGGGCACGCAGTAGGTACAGGCGTAATTGCAGGCGGAGGTCAGACTGATTCGCAAGTTGCGAAAACGCCTGCCTTGACGGTCAACGATCATGGTCACTCCGGCGGAAGAATATCGGGCCGCTAAAACTTGACTCAGAAATCAAGTTTTAGCAAGTCCTCTACCTGAGTATATTCCTGCGGCACTGCGCCAAGTAGCGAAATCATGGCGCAATAAGGCAACTGAATGGCTCAGTTGCTCGGCGTGTCGGTGTCGCGCTTGCGTTTGTTGCCCATGCGCACGCCGATGTCCATGAGGAACTGGAAGAAACCTTCCTGGTCTTCCAACACGTTGCTCCAGAACGGCGAGTGATACAGCGCGACGGCACCGTGCACCAGCGCCCAGGACGCGCAGTAATGGAAGTAAGGTGGTACGTCTTCAAGCTTGCCTTCGCTGATCCGGCCCTTGATCAGCAGAGTCAGGCGGTCGAAGTTCGAGGCACGGATCTTGTGCAGCTCCTCGATCATCTCCGGCACCTGGTTGCCCTTGACCACTTTCTCTTCGAGGCGGTCGAAGAGGCGATAGCGTTGAGGATCGCGCATACGGAATTCGAAGTACGCACGGGACAGGGCTTCCTTGTCCTTGTCGACATCGGCCGAATGCAGCAATGCGTTCAAATCGCGCTCGTAGTCGAGCATCAGGCGCAGATAGATTTCCGCCTTGGATTTGAAGTGCTTGTAGATCGTGCCTTTGCCGATACCGACGGCATCAGCAATCATCTCGACGGTGACACTGTCTTCACCTTGTTCGAGGAACAGCTTGAGCGCGGTATCGAGAATTTCCTGCTCGCGGCGACGAAACTCACGGACCTTACGAGGTTCTTTATGCATAAGAAAAGGTCTGTCGGGGTCAAAATTCGAAGCCGCGTATTATGCCTAACTTGCACAAAAATGCACGGATCATCCGACCATATCTGTGCTTTCTGGTCATTCCGCGTACGTTTACAGCTTGATGAGAACTCTTCCGAAGCGCACGTATTCCAAATTTGTTTAAAAACCCGTGCCACCAAACTGGACTAGGCGCAATCCTGATCAATACTTGAAATGTCGGCGGGGCATCTCCCCCAAGTGTCACGCCGATATTGGTACCAACGGACCGCGTGCCATTGTTTTACTCCTAATGGTCTTAACCCGGATTCACCCCCCAGAACCCGGGTTTTTTTTGCCTGCGATTTAACCTTTTACGTGTGCCAGCGGGAACAGCCGCTTGAAATTGGCCGTGGTCTGCTCGGCAAACCGCTCGTAGGGTTCACCCCGCAACATTGCCAGAAATTCCGCTACTTCACGCACGTATTGCGGCAGGTTTGGCTTGCCGCGATGGGGAATCGGTGCCAGGTATGGCGAGTCGGTTTCCACCAGCAATCGGTCGGCCGGCACCTTGCTGGCCACATCGCGCAACGCATCGGCATTGCGGAAAGTGACAATCCCGGACAAGGAAATGTAATAGCCCATGTCCAGCGCAGCCTTCGCCATTTCCCAGTCTTCGGTAAAACAGTGCAATACACCTGCCTGGGGCAGCGCCGCCTCACGCAGCAAGTCCAGGGTATCGGTGCGGGCGCCACGGGTGTGGATGATCACCGGCTTGCCTGTCTGCTGCGCCGCTTGCAGGTGCAGGCGAAAGGATTCCTGCTGCAACTGCGCCGCTTCCGGCTCGTAATGGTAATCGAGGCCGGTTTCGCCGATGGCGACCACACGCGGGTGATTGAGCTCCTGCAACAACCAGTCCAGCGCTGGCGCGGCACCCGGCTGCACATCCAGAGGGTGCACGCCCACCGAGCAGTCGACATCGTCATAGCGTTCGGCCAGGGCCTTGACGTCGGCCGCGTTGTCCGCGCTGACACCAATACACAGAAAGTGCCCTACCCCGCGTTGCCGGGCAGCCTCCAGGGCAGCATCCAGGGAGCCGTCGTGGGCGGCCAGGTCGAGGCGATCAAGGTGACAATGGGAATCTACGAGCATAAGGGGCTGCAACTTACATCGAATGGGTGGGACGGTCGGGTGTTCTGATATTCAGAGTCTAGGCGCAGGCAGTCATCTTTGGGCAGGCAATGATGCCCATTGCACCAGCAATGCCTCCAGCAGCAAGGCCGGATTGAGGTTGGCCTTGCTCAAGACTTTCTGTCGCTGGGCGAGGATCCAGTCCTGAATATCGAGGACTTTGCCCTGGGCGCTTTTCTGCGCCAGGTATTGCACGACTTTGCGCATGTCGGCCAGGCCGAGGCCGGCTTCGTCCTGGGTCAACTGATAACGCAGGATCAGGCTCGACCAATCGCAGAACCAGTCGAACAGGCGCAACATCGGAATGCTTTTCCATTCTTCGGCCAGTTGCGTCGGCGACTGCTGTTGCTTGAGGAGTTTTTTCACCCCTTCGACCACTTGCGTGCGCTGTTCACGCACGCCCTGGGCCTGAAGACTGACCGCCGCCAGTGGCGAACCGGCAGCCAGCGTCAGCAGTTCGACGCGCTCTTCTTCGGAACACTCCGGCAACGCCTGAGCCAGCCACTTCAAGCTCATGGCCTCGCCCGGCAGCGGACAGGCCTGCTGAACGCAACGACTCTTGATGGTTGGCAACAAGCGACTCGGCTGATGACTGACCAGCAACAGAACCGTATCGCCGGACGGTTCCTCAAGGCTCTTGAGCAAGGCGTTGGAGGCGTTGACGTTCATCGACTCGACCGGCTCGATCAGCACCACCTTGCGCCCGCCCAACTGCGCGGTCTGCACCACGAAACTGACCAGATCGCGAACCTGATCGACCTTGATCGCCTTGTCGGCTTCTTCCGGCTCCAGGATGTAGTTATCCGGGTGGCTGCCAGCCTTGAGCAGCAGGCAGGATTTGCATTCGCCGCAGGCATCCAGCGCGACCGGGCGCTGGCACAGCAAGCTGGCCATCAGGCGCTCGGCCAGTGCCCGCTTGCCGATCCCGGCCGGGCCATGCAGCAGGTAGGCATGTGCATGCTGGGCGCGACCCGCCAGGTGCTGCCAAAGGGTTTCCTGCCACGGATAGGCCTCAGCCACGGCTCAACTCCAGCAGGCGCGGCAGCAAGGCATCCAGCGATTGCTGAACCTGTGCCAGAGGTTGGGCAGCATCGACCAGCACATAACGCGCAGGATCCGCTTCGGCCCGCTTGAGGAAGGCGGTGCGTACGGCATCGAAAAAGGCCCGGCCTTCGAGCTCGAAGCGATCCAGACGACCGCGAGCGCTGGCGCGGGCCAGACCCACCTCGACAGGCAGATCGAAAATCAGCGTGAGGTGCGGGCGCAGATCGCCTTGAACGAAGGTTTCCAGGGTCGCGATGCGCTCCAGCGACAAGCCGCGACCACCGCCCTGGTAGGCGTATGTCGAATCGGTAAAACGATCACACAAGACCACGGCACCACGGGCCAGCGCCGGGCGAATCACTTCAGCCAGGTGCTGGGCACGCGCGGCGAACACCAACAGCAACTCGGTATCCGGGTTCATGACTTCGTCGACGGGGGCCAACAGAACTTCACGGATGCGCTCGGCCAATGGCGTGCCGCCCGGCTCGCGGGTCAGCACCACCTCGATGCCGGCAGCGCGCAGGCGCTCGGCCAGGTATTCGCGATTGGTGCTCTTGCCGGCGCCTTCCGGGCCTTCCAGAGTAATAAACAAGCCAGTCACAGGCAGTCCTTAGTCAGAGTCATTGCGGGCTTTTCGATGCGGTGGTATCGGGGGCCGGCGCAGGATCTTGCGGCGGAACCTGCGGTAGTGCCTCGGGGGCCGTGTTCGGTGAAGCCGCCGGGATCGGCAACTGCTCTTGCGAAGCCTTGGCCTCCTGTGTACCGGCTTGTTCAGTCTCGGTTGGCGGCGTCTCGGGTGCGGTAGCTGGCGCCGGACTGGAACGGTAATCGGCGCGGCGCTTGAGCTGGAACTCCTTCACGGCATTGTTGTGGGCATCCAGGTCATCGGAGAACACATGAGTGCCATCACCGCGCGCCACGAAGTAAAGACTGTTGCCGTCCACCGGATTGAGTGCCGCATGGATGGCTTCGCGACCGACCATCGAAATCGGCGTCGGTGGCAGACCCGCATTCATATAGGTGTTATAGGGCGTCGCTTCCTTGAGGTGAGCCCGGGTCAGCTTGCCGCTATAGCGCTCGCCGAGGCCGTAGATGACCGTCGGATCGGTCTGCAACAACATGCCTATTGCCATGCGCCGTACAAACACGCCAGCAATCTGCCCGCGCTCCTGCGGTACGCCGGTTTCCTTCTCGACCAGCGAGGCCATGATCAGCGCTTGATAGGGCTCAGTGTACGGCGCATCCGCGGCACGCTGCTCCCATTCCTTGGCGAGCACTTCATCAAGGCGGTCGTAAGCGGTTTTCAGCAGCTCGATGTCGGACATGCCGCGCACGTAACGATAGGTGTCAGGGAAGAAGCGTCCTTCCGGAAAAATCCCGGTATGGCCGAGCTTGTCCATGACCTGGCTATCGCTCAAACCGTTGAGGCTATGGTCGAGCTTCTCTTCCTTGGCCAGCGCTGCGCGGACCTGGCGGAAATTCCAGCCTTCGACCAGGGTCAGGCTGTACTGAACCATTTCACCGCGTTTCCACAGGTCGATCAGGCTTTCGACGGTCATGCCCGGTTGCAGGCGATATTCGCCGCTGTGCAGGGGCTGTTTGGCGAGATTGAAGCGCCAATACACGCGCAGCCAGAATGCGTCCTTGATGACGCCATCGGCTTCGAGTCGATAGAAGGTGCGGGTCGGCGTGGTGCCCTTGGGCACATTCAGCAATTGTTCCTGGGCAATGTTCAGCGGCTGTACCAGCGCCGAATGAATTTTCCAGGCTGAAGCACCCATCAGCAGCCCCGCCAGAACCACTCCGGTTTCCAGCAGCAGCAAGAGTTTACGTCTCACGTATCAAGCATCCAGTAGCACACGGGCAATGGTTTGAAGTTTACGGGTGAGCGGCCCAACCGGCCAGTGAAGAGCAGCATAGGCGCGCACCGGCCAGATACCATACACGCTGTTGCAGACAAAGACTTCGTCAGCCCATTGCAACTGTTCGAGGGGTATATCGGTGATTTGCGTGGGGATTCCCAGCGACTTGGCCTGAAACAATATTTCGGCGCGCATCACGCCTGCCACGCCGCAGCGCTTGAGGTCAGCGGTGATGAGCACGCCATCACGCACCAGGAACAGATTGCTGAACACACCTTCAATCACGCGCCCGGCCTGATCGAGCATCAAGCCTTCGGCATGCTCGGTGTCCTGCCATTCCGCGCGGGCGAGGACTTGTTCAAGACGATTCAGGTGCTTGAGGCCCGCCAGTAATGGCTGGCTGGACAATCGCGTGGCGCAAGGGAACAAACGAACACCCTGCTCGCCATGCGCGGCAGGGTAAGCCGCAGGTGGATTGCCTTGCAGAATGCGTCGGGCCTGAGCCGAAGGATCGGGGGCGTAACCGCGCAGACCGTCGCCACGGGTGAGAATGAGCTTGAGCACACCGTCACCCAGTGCCGCCGCATAGGCCAGCAACTCGCTGCGGACCAACTCATGATCAGCAGTCATTGCCAAACGCGAACAGCCGTCCGCCAGACGCGACAGATGCCGCTCCAGCAACACTGGCTGCCCGTTGCGCACGGCGATGGTCTCAAACAGACCATCGCCATAAGCCAGGCCGCGATCCTTCAGCGACAAAGCGTCAGCCGGCTGACCGTCGACCCAGCTGTCCATCAGCCTGCGAACCGGCGGAACACCAGCGAGCCGTTGGTGCCGCCAAAACCGAAGGAGTTGGAGACGACAACATCGATATCCATGTTGCGCGCCGTGTGCGGCACGAAATCGAGGTCGCAGCCTTCGTCCGGCTCATCGAGGTTGATGGTCGGCGGCGCTACCTGGCTGTTGATTGCCAGCACGCTGAAGATCGCCTCGACCGCGCCCGCCGCACCCAGCAGGTGACCGGTCATGGACTTGGTGGAACTGACGGCCAGCTTGTAGGCGTGATCGCCGAACACCGACTTGATTGCATTGACTTCGGCCAGGTCGCCAGCGGGAGTCGAGGTGCCATGGGCGTTGATGTACTGCACTTGATCGCCATTGATTTTGGCGTCGCGCAGCGCATTGGTGATGCAGCGCGCAGCACCCGCGCCATCGGCTGGTGGCGACGTCATGTGGTAGGCATCGCCACTGGTGCCGAAACCGATCAGCTCGGCATAGATGGTCGCGCCGCGAGCTTTGGCGTGTTCCAACTCTTCGAGCACCAGCGCACCGGCGCCATTGGACAATACGAAGCCATCGCGGCCCTTGTCCCATGGACGGCTGGCACGGGTCGGCTCGTCGTTGCGGGTCGACAGCGCGCGGGAGGCACCGAAGCCGCCCATGCCCAGACCGCAGGCCGCCATCTCGGCGCCGCCGGCAATCATCACGTCGGCTTCGTCGTACATGATGTTGCGCGCCGCCATGCCAATGCAGTGGGTACCGGTGGTACAGGCCGTGGCGATGGCGTAGTTAGGTCCCTGTGCCCCCAGATGGATCGACAGGAAACCGGAAATCATATTGATGATCGAGCCTGGCACGAAGAACGGGGAAATCCGTCGTGGGCCGGTCTCGTGCAGCGTGCGGCTGGTCTCTTCGATATTGGTCAGTCCGCCAATACCCGAACCCATGGCCACGCCGATGCGCTCACGGTTGGCGTCGGTGACTTCCAGGCCGGCGTTGCGCACCGCCTGAAAACCTGCGGCCAGCCCGTATTGAATGAACAGGTCGAGCTTGCGGGCTTCCTTGAGCGACAGGTATTCCTCGACATTGAAGCCCTTTACCGAGCCGCCAAAACGGGTGGAATAGGCAGAAAGGTCGGTGTGTTCGATCAGACCAATGCCACTGCGGCCAGCCAGAATGCCCTGCCAGCTGCTCGGCACATCCGTGCCCAGTGGCGACAACATACCCATACCGGTGACTACGACGCGTCTACGCGACACAGCACTCTCCTTTTTCAAATGACGACTTTGCATCAGGCCTAAAGAAAAAACCGCACGCCATGATGGCAGTGCGGTTTTTCCATGACAGCGAGCAACGATTACAAACTATTACGCCTGGTGGCTAGTAACGTAGTCGATTGCAGCTTGTACAGTAGTGATCTTCTCGGCTTCTTCGTCAGGGATTTCGGTCTCGAATTCCTCTTCCAGAGCCATCACCAGCTCAACGGTGTCAAGGGAGTCGGCACCCAGGTCTTCTACGAAGGAAGCAGTGTTGACCACTTCTTCTTCTTTAACGCCCAGTTGCTCAGCAACGATTTTCTTGACGCGCTCTTCGATGGTGCTCATACCTTGTTTTCACTCCTAATGGACAAATTCAGGCAGCTGGCCAGTGGGTAAGTGTATAGAAAGGCTTTTCAGCTTTTCAACTGAAAGCTTCACTCCTCAAACCCGGTGACCCTTTGCCTATAAAATAGATTGCAGCTTTATAACGGATTTTAGACAGCTCGTATGACATTTTTTTGAAGCAATCCGTCACATTTGAATTACATGTACATCCCGCCGTTCACCGGGATTGTAGCTCCGGTAACGTAAGCCGCACCGTCCGACGCAAGAAAAGCGACCACGGACGCGATCTCTTGAGCTTGCCCCAGACGACCCAGCGGAATCTGCGTCTGCAAGGCTTCACGCTGCGCCTCGGGCAGTTCACGGGTCATATCGGTATCGATGAACCCAGGGGCCACCGAGTTTACCGTAATCGAACGCGAACCGACTTCACGCGCCAGTGCACGGCTGAAACCTTCCAGGCCGGCCTTGGCGGCAGCGTAGTTTACTTGGCCTGCGTTGCCCATGGCACCCACAACCGAACCAATACTGATAATTCGGCCCCAACGGGCTTTGGTCATGCCACGCAAAACGCCCTTGGACAGGCGGAACAGACTGTTCAGATTGGTATCGACAACATCGTGCCACTCGTCGTCTTTCATGCGCATCATCAGGTTATCGCGGGTGATGCCGGCATTGTTGACCAGAATCGCCGGCGCACCGAACTGCTCCTGAATGCTCGCCAGGACCGCCGCCACGGACTCGTCACTGGTGACATTGAGTTCCAGGCCGGTGCCCTGAATACCATTTTCCTTCAGGGTGGCGGCAATGCGTTCGGCACCCGACGCGGAGGTCGCAGTACCGATAACGATGGCGCCTTGACGACCCAGTTCCAGGGCGATGGCCTGGCCAATGCCACGACTCGCGCCGGTGACCAGTGCAACTTTACCTTGCAGACTCATGCAAGCTTCTCCTGAGTTCAGGCCAACGCTGCGCGGGCGGCAGCGAAAGCATCTGGGGTATTTAGGTTGGATGTCGACACGCCTTCAGCGCAACGCTTGTTCAGACCCGCCAGCACTTTGCCTGGACCACACTCGACCAGATTGGTCGCGCCCTTGGCTGCCAGCGCCTGTACGGATTCGACCCAGCGTACCGGCTTGTACAGCTGCTCGAGCAGATCGCGCTTGAGGGTTTCCAGATCGGATGGCACTTCGGCACTGACGTTCTGAACCACAGGAATCTGCGGAGCCTGCCAGTCGATTGCCGCGATCGATTCGGCGAAACGCTCGGCAGCCGGACGCATCAGCTCGCAGTGCGACGGCACGCTGACCGGCAGCGGCATGGCGCGCTTGGCACCACGGGCCTTGCAACCTTCGATGGCGCGCTCGACGGCAGCCTTGGCACCGGCGATGACCACCTGGCCCGGCGAGTTGAAATTGACCGCGCTGACCACTTCGCCTTGCGCCGCTTCGGCACAGGCTGCCAGTACGTCGGCATCGTCCAGACCCAGGATGGCGGCCATGCCGCCCTGCCCGGCCGGAACAGCTTCCTGCATCAACTGGCCACGACGCTCGACGAGCTTCACCGCGTCGCCCAGGCTCAGACTGCCTGCCGCAACCAGCGCGCTGTATTCACCCAGGCTGTGCCCGGCAACGTAAGACGGACGCGCACCGCCTTCCGCCAGCCACAAGCGCCACAGGGCGATCGATGCGGTCAGAATGGCCGGCTGGGTTTTATCGGTTTGATTGAGTTGCTCTTCCGGCCCTTGCTGGGTCAGTGCCCACAGGTCGTAACCCAGTGCTTCGGAAGCTTCTTTGAATGTTTCGAGGATCAGTGGATGTTGTGCGCCCAGCTCGGCCAGCATGCCGAGGGACTGCGAACCCTGTCCTGGAAAGACGAATGCGAGGGAAGCAGACATGTAACAAGCCCCTAATGATCTTGTCGTCGGAGAATGACGCCCCGCTTGGGGACGCAAGAAACTGACAGTTGGATGGCCCTTTGAACCGGGCAGTCACATTTAAGCATTGTCCGACGAAAACGCCTAAGACAACAAATCCTCCAGACGGCCATGGAGGCGCTCAGGCAAGTTCTCCTGAATCTCTATCAATGCACGCTCAATTGCACTCTGGAAGCCCTGAACTCCGGCCGAACCGTGACTTTTCACCACGATGCCCTGCAAGCCGAGGAAGCTTGCGCCATTATGTCGCGCCGGCGCCAGATCAGCCTGCAAGCGTTTCATCAATGGCAGCGCCAAGGCACCGACAGCGCGGGAAGCGAGGCTCTTCTTGAACAAGGCTTCGATACGCACGGCAATCATGGTCGCAAGACCTTCGCTGGACTTGAGCAGGATATTACCGACAAAGCCATCGCAGACCACCACGTCCGCCTCACCGCGATACAAACCATCACCTTCGATGAAGCCGATGTAGTTGATACCTCGGGCGGCCTGCAACAACGTCGCAGCCAGTTTGACCTGCTGATTACCCTTGATGTCTTCAGTACCGATGTTCAGCAGCGCTACCCGTGGCCGGGTTATGCCCAGGGTCTCGGCCGCAACCGAGCCCATGACCGCAAACTGCAACAGATGCTCGGCACTGCAGTCGACGTTGGCACCCAGGTCGAGCAATTGGCAATAGCCCTTCTGAGTCGGAATCGCCGCCACCATGGCCGGACGATCAATGCCCGGCAGGGTCTTGAGCACGAACCGCGACAACGCCATCAGCGCGCCAGTATTGCCGGCACTGACACAGGCCTGGACCTTGCCGTCGCGCAGCAGCTCAAGGGCCACGCGCATCGATGAGTCCGGCTTGCCACGCAAGGCCTGGGCGGGTTTTTCGTCCATGGTGATGACTTCACTCGCCGGAGCAATCGACAGGCGCGCGCGATCCACAGCCGAATGGCCGGCGATCAATTCTTCAAGAAGGGAGGGTTGACCGACGAGGGTCAGGTGTAGCGAGGGCGTAGCAGACAGACAAGCAATACTGGCCTGGACAATGCTGCGGGGACCGAAGTCCCCGCCCATTGCGTCAACCGCGATGACTTGAGCGGACAAGTGATTACTCGTCAGCGCCCTTGTCGATCACTTTACGGCCACGGTATACGCCTTCTGGCGATACGTGGTGACGCAGGTGAACTTCACCGGTGGTTTTTTCTACAGACAGGGTGCTAGCCTCGAGAGCGTCGTGCGAACGGCGCATGTCACGGGCAGAGCGGGATTTTTTGTTCTGCTGAACAGCCATAATTGATTAACTCCTAAACGTTTGGGTCACGCTTTAACTGCGCCAATACACTGAACGGGTTGGACCGCGTTACCTCGTCCTCGCTCGGTTCGGGCTCATCTGCTCCCGCCGGCTGCTGGCATTCTTCCGGATGATGAGCAGGCACAATGGGCAAGGCGAGCAGAAGCTCCTCCTCGATCAGTGACTGCAGATCCAAAGGATCTTCGCCCAGTTCCAGCACGTCATAACCTTTCGGCAACGACTGGGTATTCGCACCCTCCTTCACCACAGCGTAACTGCATTCGCTATGGATCGGCAGGGTGACCAGCTCAAGACAACGCTGGCAAACCATTTTGACTTCAGTGTCGATAAAGCTGTGGATGACCACAGATTTACGTTCATCTCGTTCAAAAACGAATTTAGCCTGCACCGTACCGACATTGTCGGAAAGCGGGTCGCAGAGTCTCTCCAAATCGGCCAGCAGCATTTCACCTTGAAGGGTGGTGCCACGATCAGCCAATTTGCGCGGGTCAACGTGAGGTGGAATCGGGTCATTCAACATAGGCGCAGCATTATAGGGATGCACCCGCCCATGTCAAAGGAAATTCAGCCCTGTCCGTCACTTGGAAGCCTCGCTAGAATTCGCACCTGCCTTCTGGAGATGCGCATGCTGCCTTTATTACTCGCTTCCGGCTCGGTCTATCGCCGGGAATTACTGACTCGCCTACTGCTGCCTTTCACGTGCAGCTCGCCGGATATCGACGAAAGCCATCGCCCGGGTGAATCCGCCATCGAGCTGGTCAAGCGCCTCGCCGAAGAGAAAGCGCGCGCCCTGGCCGACAGCCATACCGCTCATCTGATAATCGGCTCCGACCAGGTCGCCGTGCTGGGAGAGCGGATGATCGGCAAGCCCCACACATTCGAAAAGGCCCGCGAACAACTGCTGGCCGCCAGTGGTGCCAGCGTGACGTTTCTGACCGGCCTGGCCCTGCTCAACAGCCAGACCGGGCACTGCCAGGTCGATTGCGTGCCGTTCACCGTCCACATGCGCACGCTCGACGAGAGCCGCATCGAGCGCTACCTGCGCGCCGAGCAACCCTACGATTGTGCAGGCAGCTTCAAGGCCGAAGGCCTGGGGGTCAGCCTGTTTCGCAGCACCGAGGGACCTGACGCCACCAGCCTGATCGGCCTGCCGCTGATTCGCCTGATCGACATGTTGCTGGTCGAGGGCGTGCAGATCCCTTGACCGACCCACCCTGTAGGAGCTGGCTTGCCAGCGATGGCCCCCTCAGGATCGATGCAGGATTCAAGATCATTCGCCGGCAAGCCGGCTCCTACAGGGTCGCGTGAAAGCACAAAAAACCGGCCATCAGCCGGTTTTTTGTGCGAGTCAGAACATCAGCGCAGCGACGGACCGCTGAACCCCATCCACATCGCCAAATGCTCAGCCACGCTGGCACCGAGCTTTTTCGAGAAGCGATCGAATGGTGACTCCTGAACGGTAAAGTCCACCAGCTCTTTCTCGCCGATCACATCCCGCGCAACCGAACTGGCATTACCCAGCCCATCGATCAATCCCAGTGGCAGCGCCTGCTCGCCAGACCAGACCAGACCGGAGAACAGCTCCGGATGCTCCTTGTCCTTAAGGCGATCGCCACGCCCCTGCTTGACGCTATTGATGAACTGCTTGTGGGTCGTATCGAGCACGCCCTGCCAGAAGGCAGTTTCCTCCGGCTTTTGTGGCTGGAACGGATCGAGGAACGACTTGTGCTCGCCAGAGGTATAAGTGCGACGCTCGACACCCAGCTTCTCCATGGTGCCGACAAAGCCATAACCGGCTGCTGTCACACCAATGGAGCCGACCAGGCTCGCCTTGTCGGCATAGATCTGATCCGCCGCACTGGCGATGTAGTAGGCACCGGAAGCCCCCAGGTCGGAAATGACCGCATACAGTTTGGTATCCGGATGCAGGCCGCGCAGACGACGGATTTCGTCATAGACATAGCCCGACTGCACCGGACTGCCACCTGGGCTATTGATACGCAGAATGACGCCCTTGACCTTCTCGTCCTCGAAAGCCGCGCGCAGGCTGCCAACGATATTGTCTGCGCTGGCCGACTCCTTGTCGGCAATCATGCCCGTCACATCGATCAGCGCCGTGTAATGGGCACTGCGGGTGGCGGCCTTTTCCATATCCATCAGCGGCGAAAACAGAGCAATAGCGCCGAACAGATACACAAAAATCAGAAGCTTGAAGAATATGCCCCAGCGACGGGACCGGCGCTGCTCCTGCACACCGGCCAGCAGCGCCTTTTCCAGCAGCTTCCAGCTTTTGTCGTCACCGCTCTCTGCGCTCGCCTTGGCGGGCGCTTTCCATTCGTCGGTCATGCCATCCACCCCAAAAACAACCGGTTAAGCCTGCTGACTCAGCCAGGCATGCAATTCTGAAAAGCGGTCGATGGCCAGTCGCGGCTCATACAACTTCAACGCATCGATCGTTTGAGCACCATAGCTGACTGCTACCGAGTCCATGCCGGCGTTGCGCGCCATCTGCAGATCAAAGGACGAATCACCGACCATCAACGCCCGTTCCGGGCGAACCTCGCAGTGAGCGAGAATCTGCTCGAGCATCAACGGATGGGGCTTGCTGGCGGTCTCGTCAGCGGCACGGGTGATATCGAAGTAATTCTCCCAGCCATGGGACTTCAACACCCGGTCCAGCCCGCGACGGGCCTTGCCGGTCGCCACCGCCAGATGATAACCCTCGGCACGGAATGCCTCGAGCGACTCGACCACACCCTCGAACAGCGGCGAAGGCACAGCCTCGGACGCAATGTAATGCTCGGCATAATGCTCGCGGAACGCGATCAGTTCAGCGTCACCAATCTCGGGGTACAGGGTGCGGATCGCTTCCGGCAAGCCCAGCCCGATAATACCTTTGACGGCAAAATCATCGCGCTGTTCAAACCCGGAACGCTGCGAGGCAACGTGCATTGCCTCGACAATCCGACCAATGGAATCGGCCAGCGTCCCGTCCCAATCGAAGATCAGCAGCTTGTAATCAGATGGGCGCACTCAATCGCTCCACGGTTTTGGCCCACATCTCGTCGACCGGTGCCTGCAACTTCAGCTCGCCACCGTCAGGCAGCGGCACAGTCAGCATGTAGGCGTGCAGGAACAGGCGCTTGCCGCCCAGATCGCGAATTTCCTTGCTGAAACCTTCGTCGCCATACTTGGTGTCGCCAGCGATGCAATGCCCGGCGTGCAAGGTATGGACGCGGATCTGGTGAGTCCGGCCGGTAATCGGCTTGGCTTCGATCAGAGTGGCAAAGTCGCCGAAGCGGCGCAGGACCTTGAACACGGTCACAGACTCCTTGCCCTCCTCCTCGTCGACCTCGACCATGCGTTCGCCTGAGCGCAGATTGCTCTTGCCCAGCGACGCACGGACTTGCTTGATCGAGCTCGCCCAGTTACCACGGACCAGCGCCATGTAGCGCTTGTCGACGCCATCACCGCGCAACGCGGTGTGCAAGTGGCGCAACATGCTACGCTTCTTGGCGATCATCAACAGGCCGGACGTATCACGGTCGAGACGGTGAACCAGTTCGAGCTCCTTGCAATCGGGGCGCAACTGACGAAAGGCTTCGATCACCCCGAAAGTCAGGCCGCTGCCGCCGTGCACCGCAATGCCCGCAGGCTTGTTGATCACGATCAGCGCCTTGTCTTCGAAGACAATCGAGGCCTCGAGTCGCTGCAGCAGGCCTTGTGCCAGTGGCACCGGCTCGTCGCGTTCAGGCACACGCACCGGCGGCACGCGCACGATATCGCCCGCCTGCAGCTTGTACTCAGGCTTGATCCGACCTTTGTTCACGCGCACTTCGCCCTTGCGCAAAATGCGGTAAATCAAGGTCTTGGGCACGCCTTTGAGTCGGGCGAGAAGGAAATTATCAATACGTTGGCCGGCATATTCCGGCGAGACCTCAAGCAGTTGTACGCCTGGAGTCGGGGGGGTAGTCGTCGTCATGGCGCGGATGATAACAATTTTTTATGGAATTGAAGCACTTAATCATTGCTGCTATAGTCGCGAACGTCGCCAAAAGCGGCCTGGACAGCGGACCAACGGTCAAAAACCGGCCCTGACCAACGCAATTCACCAGGACGCGAGGCCGTCCTACGGGGCTTTCGCTACGTAACGGTGGAGTTTGCAGGTGTAACGAGCGCAGGTGACATGAGGCCTGAATCACGCCACAAAGCAGAGTTTTCCACTCGTTTTGCGAGCCATATTCATGGCCAGTTCACAAAGTGCAGTCAGCTGCGAATGACCCCGAGCGAAGGCATCGGAAACAACGCCTAAATTAGCCATGATGCGTGACCTCCCCTTTCGGAGCTCACGGTAAATGCCAACCCGCTGCGGATTCTGCGCGCGGCAGCACCCGAATTATCAGGGATACGTGTAGGGTGGAGATGCACAACCGCCGGACTGTGTAGCAACAGGCTTTCTCAAGACGCTTCATCTCGTCCACAGCCGCTGGTTGATTCCTCCTCCTGACTGAGTGCTTAAGTAGCCACAGCAAGCAGGACGCGTACGTCGCGATGAAGGCCCACATTGGCCGGACTTCGCTGGACACGGGAAATGGCCAACCACTCCCGACGCACCTGACACCGACCGTGAGAAGTCGTGTGTGCCGAACGCCGTTTCCGGCAGCCCGGAAACCGACGGTACTACATGAAAAGAATGCTGATTAACGCAACTCAACCCGAAGAGTTGCGTGTTGCACTGGTAGATGGCCAGCGCCTCTACGACCTGGACATCGAATCCGGTGCACGCGAGCAGAAGAAGGCCAACATCTATAAAGGCCGGATTACTCGCATCGAACCAAGCCTTGAGGCTGCCTTTGTCGATTTCGGCTCTGAGCGCCATGGCTTCCTGCCCCTCAAAGAAATCTCCCGCGAATACTTCAAGAAAGCCCCGGAAGGTCGCGTCAACATCAAGGACGTCCTGAGCGAAGGCCAGGAAGTCATCGTTCAGGTCGAGAAAGAAGAACGTGGCAACAAGGGCGCCGCCCTGACCACCTTCATCAGCCTGGCCGGTCGTTACCTGGTGCTGATGCCGAACAACCCGCGTGCCGGCGGTATCTCCCGTCGCATCGAAGGTGAAGAGCGCAATGAACTGCGTGAAGCCCTGAACGGTCTGGTTGCCCCGGCCGACATGGGCCTGATCGTGCGCACTGCCGGCCTAGGCCGCAGCAGCGAAGAAATGCAGTGGGACCTCGACTACCTGCTGCAACTGTGGACCGCCATCAAGGAAGCTTCGCTGGACCGCGCCGCGCCGTTCCTGATCTACCAGGAAAGCAACGTGATCATCCGCGCGATCCGCGACTACCTGCGCCAGGACATCGGCGAAGTGCTGATCGACAGCGTTGAAGCCCAGGACGAAGCCCTGACCTTCATCCGCCAGGTGATGCCGCAGTACGCCAGCAAGATCAAGCTGTACGAAGACAGCGTTCCGCTGTTCAACCGTTTCCAGATCGAAAGCCAGATCGAAACCGCTTTCCAGCGCGTTGTCGAACTGCCTTCCGGCGGTTCCATCGTTATCGATCCGACCGAAGCCCTGGTGTCCATCGACATCAACTCGGCGCGCGCCACCAAAGGCAGCGACATCGAAGAAACCGCACTGCAAACCAACCTTGAAGCAGCCGAAGAGATTGCCCGCCAGTTGCGCCTGCGCGACATCGGCGGCCTGATCGTCATCGACTTCATCGACATGACCCCTGCCAAGAACCAGCGCGCCGTGGAAGAGAAAGTCCGCGAATGCCTGGAAGCCGACCGCGCTCGCGTGCAAGTCGGTCGCATCTCGCGCTTCGGCCTGCTGGAAATGTCCCGTCAGCGCCTGCGTCCGTCCCTGGGCGAAAGCAGCGGCATCGTCTGCCCGCGTTGCAACGGCACCGGCATCATCCGTGACGTTGAATCGTTGTCCCTGGCGATCCTGCGCCTGATCGAAGAAGAAGCCTTGAAAGACCGTACCGCCGAAGTTCGTGCACAAGTGCCGATCCCGGTGGCTGCGTTCCTGCTCAACGAAAAACGCAACTCGATCACCAAGATCGAACTGCGTACCCGCGCCCGCATCGTCATCCTGCCGAACGATCACCTCGAAACGCCGCACTTCGAAGTGCAGCGCCTGCGTGATGACAGCCCGGAAGCGGCGACCAACCAGTCCAGCTACGAAATCGCCGCTGCCGCTGCCGAAGTCGAAGAAGTCCAGCCAGCCGCTGCAACCCGCACCCTGGTTCGCCAGGAAGCGGCAGTCAAGACGGCCCCGGCCCGCGCCAATGCTCCGGTTCCGACCGAAGTCGTCGCTCCGGCCCCTGCTCCGGTTGCCGTGCCAGAGCCAAGCCTGTTCAAAGGCCTGGTGAAGTCGCTGGTGAGCCTGTTCGCCACCAAGGAAGAGCCTGTCGCACCGGTTGTGGTTGAAAAACCTGCTGCCGAGCGTCCGGCCCGCAACGAAGAGCGTCGCAACGGTCGCCAGCAAAGCCGCAACCGTAATGTTCGCCGCGATGATGAGCGCAAGCCTCGCGAAGAGCGTGCACCGCGTGAAGAACGCGCACCACGCGAGGAGCGTCAGCCACGTGAAGTTCGCGAGCCTCGCGAGTCCCGTGAAGAAACACCGGCAGTCGCCCGCGAAGAACGCGCACCACGCGCTCCTCGTGAAGATCGTGCACCGCGCGCTCCGCGTGAAGACCGCAAGCCTCGTGGCGAGCGCGAAGAACGCGTTCGTGAACTGCGCGAGCCTCTGGATGCCGCTCCGGCCGCTCCAGCCGCTGCTGCTACCGCTGAAGAGCGTCCAGCTCGCCAGCCACGCGAAGAACGCGCTCCACGCCCGCCGCGTGAAGAACGTCAACCACGTGCCGAACAAGCTGCCGCAGCCGCAGCCGAAGAAGAACTGACCACCAACGAAGAGCAACTGCAGGAAGAGGGTCAGGAAGCCGCCGAAGGCGATCGTCCGCGCCGTCGTTCCCGTGGCCAGCGTCGTCGCAGCAACCGTCGCGAGCGTCAGCGTGACGCCAACGGCAACGTGATCGAAGGTTCGGAAGAGTCCGAGTCCGGCGAAAACGCTGAAGCACCAAGCGTTGCCGATCTGGCCGCCGGCCTGGCTGTCACCGCAGCCGTCGCCAGCAGCGTGATCAGTGCTCCGGCTGAAGCAGAAGCCAACGTGCAAGCCGAACGCGCCACTGCCGCGACCCTGGAATCCGCTCCGGTTGAAGCGCCAGTCGTTGAAGCCACCACGCCGGTCGAAGTCACCGCGTCGCCGGAAATCGAACTGGCGCCAGCACCTGAGGCACAGCCTGCCGTTGAAGCGGCCGTCGAGCCGGCTCCAGTGGTTGAAGCACCTGCCGTGGTTGCAGAAGCCGTCGTCGAGACCGTGACTGAGACCGTTCGCGAAGTACGTGAAGAGCAAACGGCGTTCAACTGGGTGGCCGAGCCAGCCGTCGCTGAAGCAGCTGCACCAGCCGCTGAAACCCAAGTGGCTGAAGCCATGGTTTCCGAGCCGGTCGTTGCCGCAGCGGAGCCGACTCCAGCGCCGGTCGTTGAAGCACCGGTCGTTGCCGAAGCGCCTGCACCGGTAGTCGAGGCCGCGCCTGTCAGCGCCCTGACCCCAAGTGGTCGTGCGCCTAACGACCCGCGTGAAGTGCGTCGTCGCAAGCGTGAAGCCGAGCGTCTGCAGAAGGAAGCCGAACTGGCCGCCGCTGCTGCTCCGGCTGAAGCGGTTGTCGCTGCCGAACCTGCACCGGTTGCCGCTGAAGTGGCTGCCGAG
>NZ_AKJJ01000031.1:0-116806 GCF_000282395.1 Pseudomonas sp. GM55
CGCTCTGCCAGCCACTGGTACTGGCCGTTCGGTTCCGACGACAGCGCCGGCAAGCCTGCGGTCAAACCGGAGGTGAAACCTGAAGTCAAACCCGTTGCGGTGACCAAGGCCGAAACCGATTCCGGCAGCAAGTGGTGGTGGCCGTTCGGCGGTAGCAAGCAGAGCGCAGCCAAGGCTGTGCCGATGCCGGATCCGAAAGTCACCCAGGCCTGGCTTGACGACTACGAACCGCGCCTGCGCGAGGCGGTCAAGGGCAGTAACATGCAGCTCGAACGCCGCGAAAACGTGCTGGTGGTGACTGCGCCGGTCGATGGCTCGTTCAACCCTGATCGTCCGGCCATGCTGCTGCCGGTCACCCTCGGTCCGTTTACCCGCGTTGCCAAAATCCTTGAAGCCGATCCAAAGACTGCTGTCTTGATCCTCGGCCACAGCGATACGTCTGGCTCTGCACCTGCCAACATCAAACTGAGCCAGGAGCGTGCCCAGGCCGTTGCGGCGATTTTCCGTCTCAGTGGTTTGCAGCGTGATCGCCTGATGCTGCGTGGCCTGGGCGGTGATGCGCCACGTGCCGCCAACGACAGCGTGCAAGGGCGTGCGTTGAACCGTCGCGTGGAGCTGCTGGTGACCCCGCAGAACACCATGGCCGCACTGCTGAGCAAGTACAACATGCCGGCGCCGGCCCCTGTGGCCAAGGTCGTTGCCACTGACATCAAGCCGGTCGCCAAGCCTGTGACTCCGGCCCCGGCGGCTAAAAAGGCGGCTGTTCCAGCAACGAAAAAAGCCCCCGCGAAAAAGGCCCCGGCCAAGAAAACTCCTGCGAAAACCGCAACGCCGGCGAAAAAGACCACGCCAGCCAAAGCCTCCACGGCTGACAAGAAAGGCGCCGCCACCGATACTGCAAAGCAGTGATTCGTTAACCAAAAGGAATGCGCCATGACCAAGGGCCTGGCTGATATGCGTCGTGACTACACCCGTGATGGCCTGACCGAGGCGCAAGCCCCGGCCGAGCCGTTTGCGTTGTTCCACCAGTGGTTTGCCGACGCGGTGAAAACCGAACAGGCGCCGGTGGAAGCCAACGCCATGACCCTGGCCACCGTTGACCAGGACGGTCGACCGCACTGTCGCATTCTGTTGCTCAAGGGCCTGGACGAGCAGGGCTTCACCTTTTTCACTAACTACGAAAGCGCCAAGGGCCAGCAACTGGCCGCGAATCCGTTCGCGGCCATGACGTTTTTCTGGCCGGCCCTGGAGCGTCAGGTGCGCATCGAAGGGCAGGTGGTGAAGGTGACGCCTGAAGAGTCAGACGCCTATTATCAGGTTCGTCCCCTCGGCAGTCGCCTGGGGGCTTGGGCATCGCCGCAGAGCCGCGTGATCGCCGATCGTGGCGAGCTCGAAGCGCTGCTCAAGGACACCGAGCAACGTTTCAGCGACACCCAGCCACATTGCCCGGAACACTGGGGCGGTTATCGCCTGCTGCCGGAGCGCATCGAATTCTGGCAGGGCCGCCCAAGCCGCCTGCACGACCGCCTCAACTACCGCCAGCAGGGCGCCGACTGGATTCTTGAACGTCTGGCACCCTGATCAGTCTACCGACCGGGATAGTCTGCCGCAGCGGCCTCCAGCCACTTCGGCAGATCTCGACGCTTGATCTTCTGCACCCGGGCACTCGCCAACCGTTCGAGCATGAAGGCTTTTTTCTGCTCGTCCTTGCCGGCCAGCGCCAGTGCGAGGTCGCGGTCCATCCAGCGCTTGATCCGCACGTACAGCCACCAATGGAAGTACAAACCGGCAACAGTCGTGACGACGATGATAAAGTAGTCCATAAAAATCCTTGGTCAGCGGGGCAGTTTTCCGATTTTGCCGCTACTGTGTGAGTTCGTGGGGGCGCCTTAACGGGACCTGAATCAAACCAATTTTACCCGGGTGGTGCCGTGACAGACGTCAAGCCGCGGGGTCTAATGAACATCTGTTTCTTTGGAGTTGATGCTATGCGTAAGTCTGTTCTGCTGGTTGCTTCCTTTTCCACGATGGCGATGTTGCTCACTGGTTGCCAATCGAGCCTGACCGGTGACTCCTACTCCCGTGACGAGGCGCGTCGTGTGCAGACCGTTCGCATGGGCACTATCGAAGCATTGCGTCCGGTGAAAATCGAAGGCACCAAAACCCCGATCGGCGGCGCTGCAGGCGCAGTGGTCGGCGGCGTTGGCGGCAGCTCCGTCGGTGGCGGCAAAGGCAGTGTTGTTGCTGCGGTCATCGGCGCAGTCGCTGGTGGCCTGCTCGGTTCGGCCGCTGAAGAAGGCCTGACCCGCACCCAGGGCGTGGAAATCACCGTGCGCGAAGACGATGGCAGCATGCGCGCCTACGTTCAGGAAGTTCAGCCAAACGAAGTGTTCCGTGTTGGCGAGCGTGTGCGCATTGCCAGTGTGAATGGCACCAGCCGCGTTTCGCACTAAGCGCAAACAGTGGATAAAAAAACCCGATCAGGTGACTGATCGGGTTTTTTGTTTTTCAGCTGAGGGGCGTCTTGATTGGCCCCAGGCGTTATCAGTGTTTATCAGGAGGCCAGCGCGGTGTTCTTGCGGCTCGCCATCGCCGTCACCCCATAACCGATCAGCGCAGCTAGAATCGAGCCGGTCAGGATCCCCATGCGGTCCATCCCGGCGAACTCACTCACGCCCGGCTCAAAGGCCAGCGAGCCGACAAACAGGCTCATCGTGAATCCAATGCCGCAGAGAATCGCCACGCCCAGTATCTGGCCCCAATTGGCGCCTTGGGGCAGGGCGGCGATACCGGTTTTCACGGCCAGCCAGGTCAGGCCGAAGACACCGACGGTCTTGCCCAGCAGCAGCCCGATGGCGATGCCCATGGGAACATGGTGAGTGAAGCTTTCGACGGTGACGCCGCTCAGGGACAGGCCGGCGTTGGCGAAGGCGAACAGCGGCAGGATGCCGTAGGCGACCCATGGGTGCAGGGCGTGTTCCAGGGTCAGTAGCGGCGAGGGCTCGGCATTTTTCGTGCGCAGCGGAATGCAGAAAGCCAGGGTCACGCCGGCCAGGGTGGCGTGGACACCGCTCTTGAGCACGCAGACCCAGAGGATCAAGCCAATGATCATGTACGGCCCGAGCTTGACCACCCCAAGCCGGTTCATCCCGATCAGCGCCGCAATACAGGCTGCGGCCAGTGCCAGGGATAAGGTCGACAGCGCGCCGGAATAGAAGATCGCAATGATGATGATCGCGCCGAGGTCGTCGATGATCGCCAGGGTCATCAGGAACAGTTTCAGCGAAACCGGAACGCGCTTGCCCAGCAACGCCAGCACGCCAAGGGCGAAGGCGATGTCAGTGGCGGTCGGGATTGCCCAGCCGTTGAGGGCCGGTGGCGTGTCGCGATTGAGGTACCAGTAGATCAGCGCCGGCACCACCATGCCACCAATGGCGGCGGCACCAGGCAGGACAATTTGCGACGGTTTTGACAGCTGGCCATCGAGGACTTCACGCTTCACTTCCAGGCCGATCAGCAGAAAGAACAGCGCCATCAGGCCGTCGTTGATCCAAAGCAACAAGGGTTTGGCGATTTTCAGCGCGCCGATCTGGGCCACCACGGGGGTGTCCAGCAGGCCGTTGTACAGCCATGCCAACGGGGAGTTGTTGATAATCAGAGCCAGAACGGCAGCGGCGATCAGTAACAGACCGCTGGCAGCTTCCAACTGAAAGAAACGCGTGAAAGTGCTACGCAGAGGCAAGGTCGCTCTCCATCTGTGAATTCAAAAGGTGTTACACCCTAACAAGTACTGTTAGTTGTTAAAACAAAAGTTATATTCTTTTTTGTTATATGTCGTTACAACGTAATCCGGCAGCAGGGACCTGAGCCTAGCAGTTGCCGGGCGTATTGGATCTCAGCTGTACCTGTGCTGTATGTAGGTTTTTTCCTAAGCTTGATGGTTGAGCCCTGTGACAAGGCCGACTCCTGCCTGATTCAACGAGAACACCATCATGAGCGACAACCGACAGTGGTCCCGCGAAGCGATCCGGATCATCGAAGCCGACTTCCAGCGCAGCGCCGACACCCACCTGATTCCCTTGCCGCTACCGGGTTTTCCAGGCATCGAGTTGTACTTCAAGGATGAATCCAGCCACCCCACGGGCAGCCTCAAGCACCGCCTGGCCCGCTCGCTGTTTCTGTATGCACTGTGTAACGGCTGGCTCAAACCCGGTGCGCCGGTCATTGAAGCGTCCAGCGGTTCGACGGCGATTTCCGAAGCCTACTTCGCGCGCATGCTGGGCTTGCCGTTCATTGCGGTGATGCCGGCGACCACGTCCAGGGAAAAGATCGCGCAAATTGCCTTCTACGGTGGCCAAAGCCACCTGGTGGACGACCCAACCCAGATCTACGCCGAGTCCGAGCGACTGGCTCGCGAACACGACGGGCACTTCATCGACCAGTTCACCTACGCCGAGCGCGCCACCGACTGGCGGGCGAACAACAACATTGCCGAGTCGATCTTTCATCAGATGCGTTTCGAGCAGCATCCCGAGCCGAGCTGGCTGATTTCCAGCCCCGGTACCGGGGGCACCACGGCCACCCTGGGCCGATACGTGCGTTATCGCCAGCATTGCACCCGCGTGCTGTGTGCCGATGCCGAGCGTTCAGTGTTCTTTGATTACTACCAGACTGGCGATGCCAGCCTGCGTCTGGACCACGGCTCGCGCATCGAAGGCATCGGTCGGCCGCGTGTGGAAGCGTCGTTTCTGCCCAAGGTGATCGACGCGATGGTCAAGGTACCGGATGCTTTGTCACTGGCGGCCATGCACTACCTTGCGGAGCGTCTGGGGCGCCATGTGGGCGGGTCGAGCGGGACCAACCTGATCGGCGCACTAATGGCCGCTCAGCACATGAAGGCGACGGGGGAGACGGGGTCGATGGTAGCGATTCTGTGTGACGGCGGTGAGCGCTACGCCACGACCTATTACGATCCGAAGTGGCTCAAGGCCCAGGGGTATGAGTTGAGTGGCTTGATGGCTGCGGTAGCGGCGACGGTGGAGCGGGGTGAGGCGCTGCCGGCCTCGGTTTTGCGCGCCAATATCTGAACTTACAAACGCTGAATAAACCTGTGGGAGCGGCGGTGCGGCGATCCGACTTGCCCGCGATGACGGCATCATATCCAACATAATTGTTGGCTGATCTGCCGCTATCGCGGGCAAGCCCGCTCCCACAGGGTTTCGTGTTGTTACAGGGATTGCGTATCAGGCCTCGAGACCGAGGATGTCCCGGGCCACCGCTTCAGCAATGCGAATCCCGTCGACACCCGCCGACAGAATCCCGCCCGCATACCCGGCACCTTCACCGGCCGGGAACAAGCCTTTCACGTTCAGGCTCTGCATCGACTCGTTGCGGGTAATACGCAATGGCGACGACGTACGCGTCTCGATCCCGGTCAACACCGCATCGTGCAGCGAGTAACCGCGAATCTGCTTCTCGAACGCCGGCAAGGCTTCGCGAATCGCTTCGATGGCGAACGCCGGCAACGCCAGCGCCAGATCACCCAGGGCAACGCCCGGCTTGTAGGACGGCTCGACGCTGCCCAATTCGGTGGACGGTTTGCCTGCGATAAAATCGCCGACCAGTTGCGCCGGGGCTTCGTAATTGCTGCCGCCCAGCACAAAGGCGTGGGATTCCAGGCGTTCCTGCAGCTCGATACCGGCCAGCGGGCCACCCGGGTAATCGACTTCCGGAGTGATACCGACGACGATACCGGAGTTGGCATTGCGCTCGTTACGCGAGTACTGGCTCATGCCATTGGTCACGACGCGGTTCGGTTCGGACGTCGCTGCAACGACCGTACCGCCCGGGCACATGCAGAAGCTGTAGACCGAACGACCGTTCCTGGCGTGGTGCACCAGTTTGTAGTCGGCGGCGCCCAGTTTCGGGTGGCCGGCGTACTTGCCCAGGCGCGCGCGGTCGATCAGCGACTGCGGGTGCTCGATGCGGAAACCCACCGAGAATGGCTTGGCTTCCATGTACACGCCACGACCGTGGAGCATGCGGAATGTATCGCGGGCGCTGTGGCCGAGGGCCAGGATTACGTGTCTGGAATGGATCTGCTCGCCGCCGTGGAGCTCGACGCCGACCAGTTGGCCGTCCTCGATCAACACGTCGGTGACACGCTGCTGGAAGCGCACTTCGCCGCCAAGGGCGCGAATCTGCTCACGCATGTTTTCCACAACACCGGTCAGACGGAACGTACCGATGTGCGGTTTGCTGACGTAGAGGATTTCTTCCGGCGCGCCGGCCTTGACGAATTCGTGCAGGACCTTGCGACCAAGGAACTTCGGATCCTTGATCTGGCTGTACAGCTTGCCGTCGGAGAATGTCCCCGCGCCGCCTTCACCAAATTGCACGTTGGATTCCGGGTTGAGCACGCTTTTGCGCCACAGGCCCCAGGTGTCCTTGGTGCGCTGGCGTACTTCGGTGCCGCGTTCGAGGATGATCGGCTTGAAGCCCATTTGCGCCAGCAGCAGCCCGGCGAAAATCCCGCACGGACCGAAGCCGACGACGATCGGACGCGCATTCAGGTCGGTCGGTGCCTGGCCTACCGCTTTGTAACTGACATCCGGCGCCACGTTGACGTTACGGTCGTCGGCGAACTTGTGCAGCACCGCCGCCTCGTCGCGAACTTCAAGGTCGATGGTGTAGATGAAACACAGTTCGGAGGACTTTTTACGCGCATCGTAGCTGCGCTTGAACAAGGTGAAATCGAGCAGGTCATCGCTGGCAAGCCCTAAGCGCTGCACGATGGCAGGGCGCAGGTCTTCATCGGGATGGTCGATCGGCAACTTGAGTTCGGTGATTCGTAACATGGCGGGATCCGGTTCGCGGGGCGCACAACTGCGCCAGGGCGTTTGAAGCCCGCGATTATAAGCCCCAAAGGCAGCGTCCAGTGAGGCAAAAACCGCCTCTCGTCGAATCAGTCGTCGCGCGATCCGCCGAAATAACCGCATCCGCGCTGAACCTGGCCGTCAATTCGCAGCTCGGCGCTCATGTGCTGGATGCTGCCGGTGCTGCTGTCGACGCAACGTTGCGGTGCAACCCACAGTTCGATGTGCTGGTTGTTGGCTTCGGTGCTGAGGTTGAAACGGCCATCGCCCAGTTGCTCCTCGACGTAAGGTACGGCCAGCGGCTGGCCGGCGCGGTCGATGACCATGCCTTTGCCGCTGACTTTCACGTTCCACTCCGGGGTGTGGCCGGCGGCGCGCAGAATCAGCAGTTTGAAGTTCGGATCATCGCACGCGGTGCCCGAACGCTCGACGCGGTACAACTGCTCCAGATCGAGCTGGCCGTCGCCACCACTGCCGGCCACAACCCGTCCGCGCACGTCGGCAAACAGCTTGCCCTGCTTGTCCGCCAGGTTTGCGGCCTGCTGCAGGACACTGGTACCGCCCGTGTCGTTGACCACGTAACGGTTTGCCTGGTTACACGGCTGGAACACCAGTTTGCCGTCCGCTGCGGTCAACTGGCCTTGCATGCGTGTCTGGCCGACATGGGAGGTGCTCTGCCGTTCCCCCTCGAACAACTGGCAAGCGGCGAACAGCGGAAGCAGGGCAACGAGGACTAAGGAACGGGCAACACGCATCTTGGGGTCTCCTGACAGGTGCCGCCACGTTACTCAGGCTGACCGTTCATCACAAGGCTGGAGTTGGTCTCTGGCAAAGTGGAGGGCGATTTCCGGCAACATCTTGTGAATTATTTCGATGCCGAGTATCAGGATGCCAAAGCTAAGCTGCCGCGTTTTTGCAGGGGGCGGATATGAAGAACGCAATGGGCTGGAAGATCTGGTTGTTTTTGATTGTGATGACAGGAGCCTCGGGCAGTCAGGCTGCCGAGATCAATTTGTCTTCGGCAACCGACTTCACCCGAATGGAGTTGCTATTGAAGGACAACGACAGACTTCATTCGGCGTTTGAAATGAACGTCACGCTCAGTCCTGAAGCAACTGAGCGTATGCAGCGCATTACCCGTGAGTCGATAGGCCATAAATTGACGCTATCGATCAATGGCTGGAAGGTTTCTACGGCGACAGTGCATTCGGTCTTGGGCTCGCAGTTCAGGGTGTCCATCCCGAAAGCCGTCGCCAAAGACCTCTTGCCCACGTTGGTTGATTGAGCTTGAACCGGCTCAGCCTACGTGAAAGGTCTGACCCGTTTGCAGGCCTTCCACGCTCTTGGCGTAGGCCAACGCCACGTCCGCCGCAGGAACCGGCTTGAAGCCGCGGAAGTATGGCGCGTATTTGCCCATGGCTTCGACGAGGACGTTAGGGCTGATCGAATTCACACGCAGGCCGCGCGGCAGTTCGATGGCGGCGGCCCGGACGAAGCTGTCCAGCGCACCGTTGACCAACGCCGCCGAGGCACCGCTGTAAATCGGATCGTGGCTGAGCACGCCAGTGGTGAAGGTGAACGAAGCGCCGTCGTTGGCGAACTCGCGGCCGATCAACAGCAGGTTGACCTGGCCCATGAGTTTGTCTTTCAGGCCCAGGGCGAAGCTCTCTTCGGTCATCTCATTGAGCGGGGCAAAGGTCACGTTGCCGGCGGCGCACACCAGTGCGTCGAATTTGCCGGTCTGCTCGAACAGTTTGCGAATCGAGGCGCTGTCGCTGATGTCCACTTGGAAGTCGCCGCTGGTGCGACCGATGCGGATGATTTCATGGCGTGGCGAGAGTTCTTTGTCGATGGCCGAACCGATGGTGCCGCCTGCGCCGATCAATAGAATTTTCATGGAGGTTGATCCTCGTTGTGGATTGAACGAGGTATCAGTTTAGGGTGGTTTTTTTCGTAGATAAGCGCGCTAATAGGCAACCTTTGGTTTTCAAATGGAAACAATCCGTGAGCGAGATGGATGACCTGGCCGCGTTCGCCGTATTGATCGAAGCGGGAAGTTTCACCCTGGCGGCGCAGCAGCTCGGTTGCAGCAAAGGCCAACTGTCCAAACGCATCAGCCAGTTGGAAGCGCAGTTCTCCGTGGTGCTGCTGCAACGCACCACCCGCCGCCTGAGCCTGACCGCGGCCGGTGCCGCGTTGTTGCCTCAGGCACAGGCGCTGGTGGTGCAAGTCGAGCGGGCGCGCCAGGCCCTGGCGCGTCTGAAGGACGACATGGCCGGCCCGGTGCGGATGACAGTGCCGGTATCACTCGGGGAAACCTTCTTCGATGGCCTGCTGCTGGAGTTTTCCGCCAAATACCCTCAAGTGCAGATCGAACTGGAGCTCAACAACAGCTACCGCGACCTGTCCCGTGACGGCTTCGACCTGGCGATTCGCTCTGACGTGGCCATTGACCAGCGACTGGTGGCGCGCCCGCTGCTGGCGTGGCAAGAGCTGACCTGTGCCAGCCCGGCTTATCTGGAGCAATACGGTGAACCGCAAACGCCCCAGGCGCTGGCCGAACATCGTTGCCTGCTCAACAGCCATTACAGCGGCCGCGAAGAATGGCTGTATCACCAGCAGCACGAGTTGTTGCGGGTGCGGGTGTCAGGGCCGTTCGCCAGCAACCACTACAATCTCTTGAAGAAAGCCGCACTGGTCGGTGCCGGTATTGCGCGCCTGCCATCCTACTGTTTGCCAACAGAACTGGCCGACGGGCGTTTGCGATGGCTCCTGCGCGATTATCAGACCCGCAGCATGCCGATGTACCTGGTGCATCCGTATCAGGGCGGATTGCCCAAGCGCACGCAGGTGCTGGCGGATTATTTGATTGGGTGGTTCAAGCGTAGTGGGGAGGCGTTGGATCGGCTGTAAATCTTCACTCGCACGTCCTGTAGGAGCGAGCCGGCTCGCGATGGACGTTAATGATGACGAGGGCTGCCTGAATGTACGTGGCGCCCTCCAGTTCTTCGCGAGCAAGCTCGCTCCTACAGAAGAGGGTTTGCGTAGTCAGGGAGGTTGGCAGGCATAAAAAACGGCCCGCGAAGGCCGTTTCTTTTGTTTACCGCAAAGGCTTAGCCACCGAGGTACGCGTCACGTACTTTCGGATCGGTCAACAGTGCTTCACCGGTGCCTGTCATCACCACCCGGCCGTTCTCCAGAACGTAGGCGCGGTCAGCGATTTTCAGCGCCTGGTTGGCGTTCTGCTCGACCAGGAACACGGTCACACCGTCCTTGCGCAGCTGTTCGATGATGTCGAAGATCTGCTGGATGATGATCGGTGCCAGGCCCAGGGAAGGCTCGTCGAGCAGCAACAGCTTGGGCTTGCTCATCAGCGCCCGGCCGATGGCGAGCATTTGCTGTTCGCCGCCGGACATGGTGCCACCACGCTGGGCGAAGCGCTCTTTCAGGCGTGGGAAAAGTCCGAGGACCTTGTCCATCTGCTCCTGATAGTCGCCCTTGGCGGTGAAGAAACCACCCATGGACAGATTTTCTTCCACGGTCAGGCGGGAAAACACCCGACGACCTTCCGGTACCACGGCAATGCTCTTGCGCATGATCTGCGAGGAGTCCTGGCCGACCAGTTCCTCACCCATGTAGCGGATGCTGCCGCTGTGGGCTTGCGGCGAACCGCAGAGCGTCATCAGCAGGGTCGACTTGCCGGCACCGTTGGCGCCGATCAGGGTCACGATCTCGCCCTGGCGGACTTCGACGTTGACGCTGTGCAGGGCCTGGATCTTGCCGTAGAAGGTGGAAACGTTTTCGAACTGCAGCATTTACGCTTCCCCCAGGTAGGCTTTGATCACTTCAGGATTGTCACGGATCTGTTCCGGCGTACCGTTGGCCAGCGGTGTGCCCTGGTTGATCACGAAGATGTGGTCGGAAATGCTCATGACCAGTTTCATGTCGTGTTCGATCAGCAGCACGGTCACATCATGCTCTTCACGCAGGGTGCCGATCAGTGCCTTGAGGTCTTCGGTTTCCCGTGGGTTGAGGCCGGCGGCCGGTTCGTCGAGCATGAGGATCCGCGGACGGGTCATCATGCAGCGGGCGATTTCCAGGCGACGTTGCTGACCGTAGGCCAGGGTGCCGGCCGGACGGTTGGCGAACTCCTTGAGGTTGACCTTTTCCAGCCAGAACTCGGCGTATTCCATGGCCTCGCGTTCGCTTTTGCGGAACGACGGGGTCTTGAACAGGCCGGACAGGAAGTTGGTGTTCAGGTGACGGTGCTGGGCGATCAGGAGGTTCTCCACCGCCGTCATGTCCTTGAACAACCGCACGTTCTGGAAGGTTCGCACCACGCCTTTGCCGGCGATCTTGTGACCGGGCAGGCCTTCGATCGCTTCACCGTTGAGCTGGATGCTGCCGGCGGTGGGTTTGTAGAACCCGGTCAGGCAGTTGAACACGGTGGTCTTGCCGGCGCCGTTGGGGCCGATCATCGATACCACTTGTTTCTCTTTGACGCTCAAGGCTACGCCATTGACCGCCAACAGGCCGCCGAAGCGCATGCTCAGGCCGTTTACATTCAGGATCTCACGGCTCATTTGCGCAGCTCCATGTGGGGGCGTTGCATCGGCAGCAGACCTTGAGGACGCCAGATCATCATCAGCACCATCAAGGCGCCGAACATCAACATGCGGTATTCGCTGAAGTCACGCATCAGCTCGGGCAACAGGATCATCACGACAGCTGCGAGGACCACGCCCAACTGCGAGCCCATGCCGCCCAGCACCACGATGGCGAGGATGGTGGCCGACTCGATGAAGGTGAACGACTCCGGTGTGACCAGCCCTTGACGCGCGGCGAAGAAGCTACCGGCAAAACCGGCGAAGCAGGCACCCAGGGTGAAGGCCGACAGCTTGATCACGGTCGGGTTCAGGCCCAGGGCACGGCAGGCGATTTCGTCTTCGCGCAAAGCTTCCCAGGCACGGCCAATCGGCATGCGCAGCAGGCGGTTGATCACGAACAGCGCGAACAGCGCCAGCAACAACGCAACGAGGTAGAGGAAAACCACCTTGCTGACGGGGTTGTAGGTCAGGCCGAAGAACTCGTGGAAGGTCTGCATGCCTTCAGCGGCCGTTCTATCGAAGCTCAGGCCGAACAGTGACGGTTTGGGAATGTTGCTGATGCCGTTCGGTCCACCGGTGAGGTCGGTCAGGTTGCGCAGGAACAGACGGATGATTTCACCGAAGCCCAGGGTCACGATCGCCAGGTAGTCACCGCGCAAACGCAGTACCGGGAAACCCAGCAGGAAGCCGAAGGTGGCCGCCATCAGCCCGGCAATCGGCAGGCAGATCCAGAAGCTCAGGCCGTAGTAGTGCGACAGCAGTGCATAACTGTAGGCGCCCACGGCGTAGAAGCCGACGTAACCGAGGTCGAGCAGGCCGGCCAGGCCGACCACGATGTTCAGGCCCAGGCCGAGCAGCACGTAGATCAGGATCAGCGTGGCGATGTCCACCGCGCCGCGTGAGCCGAAGAACGGCCAGACCAGTGCAACGACGATCAACGCCATGATGATCCAGCGCTGGGTTGTCGGCAGGGTCAGGAAGTGGCTCGCGCTGGCCGGGATCAGTTTACCCTTGGGCATGGAGCGCATGGCCGCCGAGTATTGGCGATCGAACAGCACACGCAGGAACATCAGCACCGAGCAGGTGGCGATGATGAACAGGGTCGAGGTGCTGGCACCTTGCACTTCGAGGCTGATACCGGCGATGGACAGTTTCAGACCGAGTACCGGATAGGCCACGGCCCATACCAGCAAGGCGCTGAACAGCGCCTGTTTAAGATTCCTAGTCATACTTTCTCAACCTCCGGACGGCCCAGCAGGCCGGTTGGCCGGAATAACAACACCAGAACAAGCAGCCCGAAAGCCACAACGTCCTTGTACTGATCGCCGAAGATATCGGCGCCAAAGGCTTCTGCCACCCCCAGCACCAGCCCACCGAGCATGGCACCAGGAATGCTGCCGATGCCGCCCAGAACCGCCGCGGTAAAGGCTTTGAGACCTACCAGGAAACCGGCGTTGGGGTTGATCACGCCGTACTGCATGCTCAGCAGTACAGCCGCCACGGCCGCCAGGGCGGCACCGATGACGAAGGTCAGGGCGATGATGTTGTTGGTGTTGATGCCCAGCAGGTTGGCCATCTTGATGTCTTCGGCACAGGCCCGGCAGGCGCGTCCCAGGCGTGAACGCGAGATGAACCCGGTGAGGCAGAGCATCACCACCAGGGTCACCACGAACACCAGGATCTGCATGTAGGAGATCAGCACTTCCTGTGCGCCGCCCGGACCGAAGCTGAAGCTGCCCGGAATCAGGTTGGGGATCGATTTGTCCTTGGAGTCCTGCGAGAGCAGTACGGAGTTCTGCAGGAAGATCGACATGCCGATGGCCGAGATCAGCGGGATCAGGCGGTTACTGCCCCGCAGGGGGCGGTAGGCGATCCGTTCGATGCTGTAGCCGTAGGCACTGGTGACAACGATGGTCGCCAGGAAAGCGGCGGTCATCAACAGCGGCAGTGAATCAAAACCCAGCATGGCCAGTCCGGCAAGGACGATGAAGGCCACGTAGGAGCCGATCATGTAGACCTCGCCATGGGCGAAGTTGATCATTCCAATAATGCCGTAAACCATTGTGTAGCCAATGGCTATCAGGGCATAGGTGCTGCCAATGGTCATCCCATTAACCAGCTGTTGGAAGAAGTGATAGATCTCAGGCATTACAGCGCTCCTAAAAACCTGATACGCATTTCACTGGTGGAGTCATGTTCCAGCCCGGGCGATGTGGTCTGTGGCCACTTTTACTCGAGCGTTTGCCAGCGAACCGCTGGTGACGGTTTTAAGATTTTCAGGTAAGCCAGCTCCCGGATCACGGGACTCCGGCTCATTAATCTCGTAAAACAAAGCCCACTGCTTGCGCAGTGGGCTTTATGACTCATGGAGCCCGCTTACTGAGGCGAAACTTCGGTCTTTGGTTTACCGAAATGCCACTGATAGACCACGAACTTAAAGTCCTTCAGGTCGCCCTTGTCGTCGAACGACAGATCGCCGGTAGGGGTCTTGAAGGTGCCTTTGTGGATGGCTTCAGCCACCTTGGCGGTGTCTTCGCTCTTGGCGGCCTTGATACCTTCGGCGATCACTTCGACGGCCGAGTAGGCCGGGAACACGAACGGGCCGCTCGGGTCCAGCTTCTTGTCGGCGAAGGCTTGTACCAGCGCCTTGTTGGCAGGGTCCTGGTCGAAGGATTTCGGCAGGGTCACCAGCAGGCCTTCGGAAGCGTCCTGGGCAATTTGCGAGATGGAGTCGTTGCCGACGCCTTCAGGCCCCATGAACTTGGCGTTCAGGCCCTTTTCCTTGGACTGGCGCAGGATCAGGCCCAGCTCCGGGTGGTAGCCGCCGTAGTAAACGAAGTCGACGTTGTTTTGCTTGAGCTTCTGGATGATCGAGGAGAAGTCCTTGTCACCGGCGTTGAGGCCTTCGAACACGGCAACCTTGACGCCTTTGCCTTCGAGGGTTTTCTTCACGGCGGTGGCGATGCCTTCACCGTACTGCTGTTTGTCGTGCAGTACCGCTACGACCTTCGGCTTGACGTGGTCGGCGATGTAGTTGCCGGCGGCAGGGCCCTGGGCGCTGTCCAGACCGATGGTGCGGAACACCAGTTTGTAACCACGGGTGGTGATGTCCGGGTTGGTGGCGGCCGGGGTGATCATGATCACGCCTTCGTCTTCGTAGATGTCCGAAGCCGGTTGAGTGGAGCTGGAGCAGAGGTGACCGACAACGAATTTCACACCATCGTTGACCACTTTGTTGGCGACGGCCACGGCTTGTTTAGGGTCGCACGCGTCGTCGTATTCCTTGGCTTCGAGCATCTTGCCGTCGACGCCGCCCTTGGCGTTGATCTGCTCGATGGCCATCTTGGCGCCGTTGAACTGCATGTCGCCATATTGAGTGACCGGGCCGGTTTTAGGGCCGGCGATGCCGATCTTGATGGTGTCAGCTGCGAACGAATGGCTGGCAACCCCGGCCAGAACCATAGCGGCAAACAGTTTGGAAATCTGCTTAGTAGCCTTAGTCATAGTGCTCCACTCTTACTGTTGTAATTTTTATAGTCCTGGCGCCGAAAGCAGCAGAACCGGGTCAGATATCTGCGACATTCCCCCGGAAAAGTCCCTCGGCAACTGTACCGGTACAGTGTAGAGCGCCGATTGTCGGCCTGGGAAGGCGGCGCCGGGGGACAAAACCTGCAAGTGTCGCTTTATTGAAAGAAAAAGACAGAATTGCGGCGGGGGTGTTGAAAGGCTTATAGCCGGATTCAGTGCATTCCCTGGCTTTCCTGCGCTTTTCATTTCGGTCACTCAATTGCATCCGGGTTTTTCTGCCAGTCCACCGACGTTATCATTCGCGTCGATTTCTTTTCCGGACAGTCCCATGAATCAAGAACCTAGCACCCTCTATGCCAAGCTGCTTGGTGAAACCGCATCTATTTCCTGGAAAGAGCTGGAGCCGTTCTTCGCCAAGGGTGCCCTATTGTGGGTCGATCCCGACCTGGATTTGATCGCCGCCGCCGAGGCCGTGGCCCAGGATGAAGGGGAGAAAGTGGCTGCCTGGCTGGCTGCTGACAAGCTCGCCAAGCTGTCTGAAACGCGGGCGCTGGATCTTTTTGAGCGTGATCCACAGTTGTGGGCCGTGGTTGTTTCGCCGTGGATTCTGGTCCAGGAAAGGGCGCAGGCTTAAAAGGTTGCACCTGATTGGTGCGCTCCTTTCACAGGGGAAAGTGTGTAGCCGAGTAGCGTGATGGCACGTTGCCGTAGAGAAAGGCCACAGCCTCACGGTGACGTAAACGTAACGGGAACAGTTGGGAGGGCAGCTGAACAGTTGCTCAATTGTTTCTGGATGTTGATGTTTTGTTGAATCCGAGAACGCCTTCGCGAGCAGGGCTCGCTCCCACAAGGTCATCACTGAACCCTGTGGGAGCGAGCCTGCTCGCGAATGTTGCGACGAGGTTTAGAAGGTTTTACCGGTATGGTTATTCAACGAAATGACCTTGGTCTTGCCGATGCGGTGACGGTAGATCTCGCGCAGGTACTTGATCGCTTTCTTCACACAGTCGCGTGACAGGCGGATGTCGTTGATCGAGACGAACTTTTCCTTGTCGTTGATCAGCTCGCGGTATTTCTTCTCGTACATCGGCTTGATCGCGTACCAGTTGGTATCGAGGATCTTTGCCGGGTTCTCGAATTCGTTGAGCAAGTCGTCGATGCGGCCTTCGTCGAATTCCTCCTGGACGATGAAGTCCAGAATCGAGTTGTCCAGGGTTTCGTCGAAACGGTAGGCAGACTTAGCAAAGCAGCGCTTGATGAAGGCCACGATCAGCGTCAGGAAATCGTCCGACAGGCACGGGCTCTTGGCGATCAGGGTGGTCAGCGACAGGTTGGCCGAGGCACCGATCACCAGCGCGTAGCGCTTGAGTGTGGTGTTGGGGAACAGGCTGTTGAGGTGCGTCTTCAACCGGTTCAAATCCATGTAGGACAGCTTGTAGTCCTTCGGCAAGGAAACGATCGACACTACCGACGAGCAGTTCTTGAAGAAGTGCAGGTCATGCAGGGCCGCCGCGTCGTAACCCGAGTTCTTGTACTGCTCCAGCGACGCGCGATAGCGCTTGGACTCGATCGGCAGCAGGCTGATGCCTTCGATGGCCTGGGTGACCTTGTTGAAGTGCGGCAGGTCGATCGAACGGAAGAACAGGTCGTCGATGTTCAGGCGCTGCGGCTCTTTCTCGAAGACCTTGAATTTGTCGCTGCTCGGCGGCGGGGTTTCCGGCACCACGGACTCGGCATAGGCAATCGCCACCGGGCCGGCCAGGCTCATGAACAGGTCGTTGGCGTCCAGGCGGATGGTTTCGCCAATGTCGATGCCGGCACGACGGAAATAGTTCTGGTCGTAGTCGGTGGTGACCGCCTGGGCCGTCAGAATGTTGAAGATCTGCTGCGAGATGTATTGGTTGGCATGCTTTTCCATGGCATTGACATCAATGTTCTGGATATTGCCGTCATCGTTCTCTTCGGCGTAACGCATGATGTCGTTGGAAATCAGCATCATCGCGTTCCATGGGCGGATGCGGCCCATGACGCTGGCTTCGCTGCTGTCTTCGTTGGCGAAGTTGTAGGAGAAGTCCCACTCTTCCGACAGGTACTTGCACAGCAGGCGACCGGCGTTGATGTGCAGCGCCTCGGACATTTCACTGCGGTGATCGGAAATGTTCGGCAGTACACAGATGCCACTGGTGAAGATCGGTTCGAAAACGAAGGAGTGGCCGCTCTTGCTGTCGTGCTCGTCCATCGGTTTGGTGTCGAACGTTTTGTTCATGTACGAGTGCTGCTGGGCCAGGCCGAATTCCGAGGCCATGCCCGAGCCGGTACCGCCACCGGCACTGAAGATCGAGAAATACAAGCGCGACTGGTTGGCCTTGATGCCGCAGCTGTCGATCAGGTACGAGTGAATCATTTTCCAGTCAGGGCTGGAGAAACGCTGGGTGTCCTTGTTCAGGATGATCTTGGCCAGGTACTGGCCAAGGATCGGCGCGTTACCGGCGCCACCGGCGTGGACTTCCGACAAATCCATGATTTTCATCTTGCTGTAGTCACGCAGGAAGCCGCTTTTTTCGCCCTTGCGCGAGAAACGGATGCGTCCGGCGATGTCCTTGTCCAGGTCGCCGAGCATCACCAGCGGCTCGACCAGAAACACCGGCTTGGTGTTTTTGTTATGGCCCAGGCGCAGGTTGTTGCGGATCCACTGGGCCGGGCTGTAGCCCTTTTCGGCAAAACGCTTGTCCGGCGACAGGCGATCTTCGTTGTTGAATTCGTTGAGGTAGAACTTGCGGGCGTTGTACACCAGCTCCGCCACGTCCAGCGCAATGTTCGAGCCGCAGCGGCCCAGGCCGATCAGGCACACCGACGGGAACTCCTGGTCGTTGTGCTGTTCGCTGTCGCCTTCCAGATGCGGTGGGCGCGGGAACACCATATCGCGCAGGCCATCGAGGTTATCGAGGATGCGGTCGGTGTTGGTTTCGGTGAAGTACAGGTATTGCTGGGTCGCCAACGGACGGGATTGAATCAATGGCTTCGGTGATGACGGGCTGTTGGCCGCGGGGCTCAACGTCAGATCGGTTACCGCAGTGGCCGGGTTGTTTTTAGAAGTCATTGTTCGCCATCTACCTGGGCTGATTGGTTGGCCGACTCACTGTCGTCGAACCGTCACGGAATAGAATCGCGTCTTTTTTCAGCGCGTACTTGGACCATGCCTTGGTCTTTAGCCCGAGCATTACTCGGAGTGAATCCTTTCCTAAGTCATGATGGATCGGCCAATATCTGGCGATCTTTAATCAAAAGGAGGCTAAATGATGTCAATGCTCCCTTCGCTGGGGTTTGCCGGGATCGGCCTGATGGGGCTGCCGATGTGCCGGCGCCTGCTGGCCGCGGGTTATCCGCTGGCGGTATGGAATCGCAATCCGGACAAGTGCAAGCCGCTGGTGGAGGCAGGCGCACGCCAGGTCGCCAGCCCGGCCGAATTGTGCCAGCACGCCGACATGGTGATGTTGTGCCTGGCGGATACGTCGGTCGTACGCGAGGTAGTGTTTGGTCCGACAGGCATTGTCGAGGGGGCAAAAAAAGGCCAGCTACTGGTGGATTTTTCCAGCCTGGAACCCAACGCCACACGGGAAATGGCCGCAGAACTCGCCGGTAAAACCGGCATGGGCTGGCTCGATACGCCGGTGTCCGGTGGCGTGGTCGGTGCCGAGGCGGGAAGCCTGGCAATCATGGTGGGCGGCGAGTCACGGGACCTGGATCGGGTGCGCCCCGTTCTGCTGAGCCTGGGGCAGCGCGTGACGCACATGGGCGGCGTCGGGGCCGGGCAGGTGACCAAGGCGTGCAATCAGATGATCGTCGCCTGCAATGCATTGGTGATTGCCGAAGTGGTCGCGCTGGCCGAACGTTCCGGTGTTGATGCAAGCCTGATCGCCGAGGCGCTGGCCGGCGGCTTTGCCGATTCGAAACCGTTGCAGATCCTGGCCCCGCAGATGGCTGGAAGCCGTTTCGAGCCGGTCAAGTGGCACGTGCGCACGTTGCTCAAGGATCTGGATACGGCGGTGAAATTTTCCCGTGAACAAGGCTCGGCGACACCGATAAGCGGTCTGGCCGCGCAGTTGATGCGCCTGCATGGGAGTCAGGGTTTTCTTGAAAAAGACCCGTCTACGTTAGTGCAGATGTACCGCGAGCCAGACTCAGCGTCGTGACGGTGCAGGTGTGTTTGCGCTGGTTGATTTCGTTCAGCACCGGATGCAGCTCGGCCAGTGGCACCGGCCGACTGAGCAAGTAGCCCTGAACGAAGTCACAGCCATGGTTTTCCAGGAACTGGTATTGCTCGAAAGTTTCGACCCCTTCGGTGACCACTTGCAGGTGCAGGGTATGGGCCATGACGATAATCGCCTGGACAATTTCCATGTCCTGGGTGGCCTTGGGGATGTCCTGGATGAACGAGCGGTCGATTTTCAGCGTGTTGAGGGGCAGGCGCTTGAGGTAGGCCAGGGATGAATAGCCGGTGCCAAAGTCATCGATCGACAGCGACACGCCGAGGGCGCGTATCCGCCGCAGTAGCACCAGGGTGTTGGCGATATTGCCCATCAAGGCGTTTTCCGTGACTTCCAGTTCCAGTCGGTGGGGCTCCACACCGGCGGCCCGCAATGCGTACTCGATTTCATCGGCCAGTTCTTCGCGCGCCAGGTTCAGGGGGGAGCAATTCACGGCGATCTTGAGCTCTTCACAGCCTTGGCGCGACAACTTGCCCAGATCCTCGCAGGCCTTGCGCAGCACCCAGTTGTCCAGCTCGGCGATCAGGCCGTTGGCCTCGGCGATGGCGATAAAACGATCCGGTACGAGTAAACCGTGGACCGGGTGTTGCCAGCGGATCAAGGCTTCGAGCTTGCTGACCTGACCGGTCTTGAGGTCATAGATCGGTTGGTAATAGAGCATCAGGCCGGTGTCTTCACGCAGGGCGTGGCGCAACTCTTCTTCCAGTTGCAGCTCAAGCGTGGCGCGGGTTTTCAGGTTGGCGCTGAAAAAATTCAGGCTGTTGCGGCCGCAGCCCTTGGATTGATACAGCGCCAGGTCGGCGTTCTTCAGCAGTTCCTCACATGTCATGCCATCTTCCGGAAACATGCTGATGCCGATGCTGGTGGTCATGACCATGCGCCGGCCGGCCAGCTCGATGGGTTCCTTCATTTTGAGCATGATGCGTTGGGCCAACTGCCGCGCTTCGTCACGGTCATGCAGGTCAATGAGCAGGCAGAACTCGTCGCCACCGAAGCGTGCGACCACATCCTCGTGACTGCGAATCGAGCTCTTGATGTGCCCGGCAAGCACTTTGAGCAGTTCGTCACCGGCATCGTGGCCAAGGCTGTCGTTGATCCGCTTGAAATGATCGATGTCCAGGAACAGGACCGCCAGCATCCCGCCTTTGTTGGCTTTCTCGATGAGCTTTTCGGCGAAGACCTGGTTGAATCCGCGGCGATTGATCAAGTTGGTCAGCGGATCGTAGTGCGCCACCTGTTGCAGCGACATGCGCGCCTGGTCCAGCTGGCTGAGCAGGGAGTTGACTCGCTGCAGGTCGTGGTCCTTGTGTTGCAGTTTCTTGTCTGCCAGTGCCGCGCTGATGCTGCTGCCGATGATCAGCAGGGTCATGACCGTCACGGTCAACGCCAGTTGCAGATGGCTTTGTTCGCCGGATTGCACTGGCAGGCTGTCGTTGGGCAGTACCAGGTTGAAGGCGGCCATGGCCGTGAGGTGCATACTGAGTATGCCCGCCCCGAGCAACAGGCTGGCGCCGTATTTGAAGAGCTGATGCAGCATGCCGGCGCCATTGCGCAGATACCATGCCAGCAACAAGGCTGCCAGCGCGGCACCGATCGCGAGCGCGATGGAAAGGGCAAACAGACCCGGATGGTAATAGATCGAGGCACTGGAGTGCAGGGCCGTCATGCCCACGTAATGCATGGTCGCTATACCCAGGCCAATTCCGATCGATACCTTGAGGCACTGTTGCAAATTCAAATCAGGGAGGCTGAGGGTATGCATTGCCAGCCATGCGGCGAGCAGCGCGATGGTTAGCGAGAACACCGTGACAGGCAGTTGGTAGTAAAGGCCGATAGGTGCCTGGAAGGCCAGCATCCCGACAAAATGCATGGCCCAGATACCGCCGGCCAGGCATCCGCTGCCCACCCAGCGCCAGCGTGTTTTGGAAGCGGAATTTTCAGCGTGAGCAACCCGTTCGGCCATGTCCAGTGTCGCGAAACAGCCGACACAGGCGACCAGATACGCCAGCAGCACCAGAAAAGGGTCATGTGTGCAATTGAGTATGACCTGCCCACTCTCTGGTAGCTCGGTAATGAAATGCAAACCAAGCCACTCCATAGCATGCCCCATCGTTATCCCGCAGGCCGGTGCAAGGAGCGCCAGCGAATGTCCTGAAGTATAGAGGGCATGGATGGAGTGCAAGCGATAGTGGCACATTGGCACCAATTATTTTGACATTAGCCTAATAGCGATTGGTGCTAATACTTAGGCGATTTGCTTCTGAGGCGTCTCGAATGCGGGTTGCAGGGCCGGCAAGCCGAATGCGGCACGGGCCGCGTCGCAATCGGGATTGACCAGGCCATCGACCCATGAAGCGTCGAATTCCCGGCAGGTGCTGGAGCGCTTTTCGTAAATCGAGCACTGCACCGTACTGCCCACGTCTCCCACCAGGCTGGTGCAGCGCACGGGTTTGCAGCCGGTGCCGATCATCGCGACCCGACTGGGGCTGATCTGCTCGACAAGCTCATCGGGTACCGTCCCCCCGGCAGAAGCGCATTCACCCCAGAAAAATGACACGCGAAAATGAGAACAGCAGGCACCGCAATTCAGACACGGACTGGCTTCGGACATGGGCGATTATCGTAAGGAGGAGTGGAGACACAGGGGGGAGCAAGGCCGCTATTCTAGGCTTCGCCAACGGCTTGGGAAGGGGGGGAGAAAGGTATTTTTCAACGAGCGGACGGACTGCGAAATACCCATCCTGCGAAAGCTTCACCCCTGTGGGAGCGGGCTTGCTCGCGAAGGCGGTGCGTCAGTCACCGCTTGTATTGAATGTGCCAGCCTTTTCGCGAGCAAGCCCGCTCCTACAGGTTGTGCGCCATGGGTTGGTATCAGCCTGGCGAATAATGAAAGACAGGTGTGGCCGGCCTGTCTAGATTGCAAAGTCCGGGGACAGTGACGCCCCAAAAACAATAAAAGAGACGGACCCATGCAGAACTCGACCCAAGCGGCCAATGCCTGGCGCATCCTGTTCCTGTTGTTCCTGGCCAACCTGTTCAATTTTTTCGACCGTACCATCCCGGCCATCATCATCGAGCCCATTCGCATGGAATGGCACCTCAGCGATTTCCAGTTGGGGATCATCGGTACGGCCTTCACCATCGTCTACGCCATTGCCGGCTTGCCATTGGGGCGGATGGCCGATACCGGCTCGCGCAGCAAGCTGATGGGCTGGGGGCTGGCGGTGTGGAGCGGGTTGACCGCCGTCAACGGTATGGTGGGCAGCTTCTGGAGCTTTTTGATCGTGCGCATGGGGATCGGCATCGGCGAGGCCAGTTACGCGCCAGCCGCCAACTCGCTGATTGGCGACTTGTTTCCGGCGCACCGCCGGGCGCGGGCCATGGGCATCTTCATGCTCGGGCTGCCATTGGGGCTGTTGCTGGCGTTCTTCACCATCGGCGCGATGGTCAAGGCGTTCGATAGCTGGCGCGCGCCGTTCTTTATCGCGGCGGTGCCCGGGCTGATCCTCGCGATCTTCATGTTTTTCATCAAGGAACCGAAGCGCGGCGCCGCCGAGAGCGTTCAGGTGTCGCAGGAAAAGATCGATCGGCCGATCTGTCGGGTATTGGCTGTGCCGACCTTCCTGTGGCTGGTGATGGCGGGCCTCTGTTTCAACTTCGCCACCTATGCCTGCAACTCGTTTCTGGTGCCGATGTTGCAACGGTATTTCCTCATGCCGTTGCAGGATGCCGCGGTCGCCACCGGAGTCATTGTCGGTGTGACCGGGTTGGTCGGCCTGACCCTCGGTGGCTGGATCGCAGACAAGATTCACCAGCGGATTGCCAACGGGCGGCTGTTGTTTGCGGCGTTCAGCCTGATGATTTCGACGGCCTGCACCGCGTGGGCGCTGCATTCCGGGCGCATCGAGATCGGTGTGTTTGTCGCCGTATTCAGCGTCGGCTGGCTGTTCGCGTACAACTTCTACACTTGCGTGTACACGGCGATTCAGGATGTGGTGGAGCCGCGGTTGCGGGCGACGGCCATGGCATTGTTCTTTGCCGGGTTGTATCTGTTGGGCGGGGGCCTGGGACCGGTCGTGGTCGGGGCCTTGTCAGATCACTTTGCCCACTCGGCGATGCTGGCGGCGGGTGCCGGGCAGATGACCGAGGCGTTCAAGGCGGTCGGCCTGCATGATGCGATGTACCTGATTCCGGTGGCGCTGTTTTTTACCGTGGTGTTTCTGTTCCTGGCTTCGCGGTGTTTTGTGCGCGATGCCATGCGGATGAAGGAAGGGTTGGTGGCGGTGGTTGAGCCTGAAGGTTCTGTGGCGACGGCCTGATCGCTTTCGTCGGAGCGCCGCCCGGAGCAAGCCCGCTCCCACAGGTTTGGTGTTGTTCACAGGATTTGTGTTCGACACCGACCACTGTGGGAGCGGGCTTGCCCGCGATGAGGCCATCCGCATCACTACAGGAATCAGACAAATAAAAAGGCCCGCATCGCTGCGGGCCTTCTTTTTTACCAGTGGGCAGGGGACTTAACCCGCCACCAGCACCCGGATCGCTTCCAGTCGCAGCGCAGCCTTGTCGAGCATGGCCAGGCCTTGCTCGCGTTGATTGCGCAGGGCAACCAGTTCGCTGTCGCGCACGGTCGGGTTGACCGCTTGCAACGCGGTCAGGCGCGCCAGTTCTTCTTCGGTATCGGCGGCCAGGCGACGCTGCGCCTCGGCGACACGCTCAGTGTGGCGAGGCAGGATCTTCGCTTCGCCGGCATTGATCCGTGGCGTCAGCTGGTCGCGCTGGGCCTGGATGAACTTGTTGGCGCTGGCACGCGGCACGCTTTCGAGCTGATCGTTCAAGGTTTCGAACGACACACGGGCCGCCAGGTCGTTGCCATTGGGATCAAGCAGGCAGCGCAGGGCGGCCGGCGGCAGGTAGCGGCCCAGTTGCAGTGAGCGCGGGGCGACCACTTCGCTGACATACAACAGTTCCAGCAATACGGTGCCCGGTTTGAGTGCCTTGTTCTTGATCAGCGCCACGGCGGTGTTGCCCATGGAGCCGGACAGCACCAGATCCATGCCGCCCTGAACCATCGGGTGCTCCCAGGTGATGAACTGCATGTCTTCGCGAGACAGCGCCTGGTTACGGTCGTAGGTGATGGTCACGCCTTCGTCGTCGCCCAGCGGGAAGCTGGCGTCGAGCATTTTTTCGCTCGGCTTGAGGATCAGCGCGTTTTCCGAGTGGTCTTCGCTGTCGATGCCAAAGGCGTCAAACAGGGTTTCCATGTAGATCGGCAGCGCGAACTGATCGTCCTGCTCAAGGATATCTTCCACCAGTGCATCGCCTTCGCCCGCGCCACCGGAGTTCAGCTCCAGCAAACGGTCGCGGCCGGTGTGCAACTCGGCTTCCAGGCGCTCACGCTCGGTGCGGGCTTCGTCGATCAGCGCCTGCCATTCGACATCGTCGGCTTCTTCGAGCAGCGGCAGCAGGCGCGGGCCGAACTGGTGCTGCAAGGCGTTGCCGGTCGGGCAGGTGTTGAGGAAGGCATTCAGTGCTTCGTGGTACCACTGGAACAGGCGCTCTTGGGGGCTGGTTTCCAGGTAAGGCACATGCAGTTCGATGACGTGTTTCTGACCGATCCGGTCCAGTCGACCGATACGTTGTTCCAGCAGGTCCGGGTGGGACGGCAGGTCGAACAGCACCAGGTGATGGGAGAACTGGAAGTTGCGACCTTCACTGCCGATTTCCGAGCAGATCAGTACTTGCGCGCCAAACTCTTCGTCGGCGAAGTAGGCGGCGGCGCGGTCACGTTCGAGGATGTTCATGCCTTCGTGGAACACCGTGGCCGGAATGCCGGAGCGTACGCGCAGGGCGTCTTCCAGGTCCATGGCGGTTTCGGCGTGGGCGCAGATCACCAGCACTTTGGTGCGTTTGAGCATCTTCAGCTGATCGATCAGCCATTCGACACGCGGGTCGAATTTCCACCAGCGTTCTTCTTCGCTGGCATCCGGTTGGGCCTGGAAGCTGACTTCCGGGTACAGCTCGGCGTGATCGCCCAACGGCAGTTCGAGGTATTCATCCGGGCATGGCAGCGGGTACGGGTGCAGCTTGCGCTCCGGGAAACCCTGCACGGCGGCGCGGGTGTTACGGAACAGCACGCGGCCGGTGCCGTGACGGTCGAGCAATTCGCGCACGAGGCGGGCGCTGGCTTCGGTGTCGCCATCGTTGACGGCGGCCAGCAGTGCTTCGCCTTCGTTACCGAGGAAACCGTGGATGGTCTTGTGCGCTTGCGGCGAAAGGCGTCCCTTGTCCAGCAGCTCCTGAACGGCTTCAGCCACCGGGCGATAGTTTTCGCTCTCGGCGCGGAAGGCCTGCAGGTCGTGGAAACGGTTCGGGTCGAGCAGGCGCAGACGAGCGAAGTGGCTGTCCTGGCCCAGTTGTTCCGGAGTGGCGGTCAGCAGCAGCACGCCGGGAATGGTTTCGGCGAGTTGCTCGACCAGCGAGTATTCAGGGCTGACCTGATCTTCGTGCCACACCAGGTGGTGAGCTTCGTCGACCACCAGCAAGTCCCAGCCTGCCGCGAACAGCGCGTCCTGGGCTTTCTCGTCGTCCACCAGCCACTCAAGGGCGACCAGTGCGAGCTGGGTGTCTTCGAACGGGTTGCTGGCATCGCTTTCGATGAAGCGCTCTTCGTCGAACAGCGCAACCTGCAGGTTGAAGCGACGGCGCATCTCTACCAGCCACTGGTGCTGCAGGTTTTCCGGAACCAGGATCAGCACACGGCTGGCACGGCCCGAGAGCAATTGGCGATGGATCACCAGGCCGGCTTCGATGGTTTTGCCCAGGCCCACTTCGTCGGCCAGCAGAACCCGAGGTGCGATACGGTCGGCGACTTCACGGGCAATGTGCAACTGGTGCGCGATCGGTTGTGCACGCACGCCGCCCAGGCCCCAAAGGGAGGACTGCAACTGGCGGCTGGTATGTTCCAGGGTGTGATAACGCAGGGAGAACCAGGCCAGCGGGTCGATCTGGCCGGCGAACAGACGGTCGCTGGCCAGGCGGAACTGGATGAAGTTCGACAGTTGGGTTTCCGGCAGGGTGACCACGTCGTTCTGCCCGTTGAGGCCGTGGTAAACCAGCAGGCCATCAATGTCGTCGACTTCGCGGACGATCAGTTTCCAGCCTTCGAAGTGCGTGATGGTGTCACCCGGCGAAAACCGCACGCGGGTAAGAGGCGCATTCCGTAGCGCGTACTGGCGAGTGTCGCCAGTGGCCGGGTAGAGCACGGTCAACAAGCGGCCGTCCTGTGCCAGAACGGTGCCTAAACCCAGCTCGGCTTCGCTGTCACTGATCCAGCGTTGTCCCGGTTGATACTGCTGCGCCATGCTGCCTGACTCCCACCTTGAAAAAGCGGGCTATCTTAACGGAATGAGGGCTTCAGGGCCAAAGGACTCTCAGAAAAACTCACAGTCTTACGTTAGCCCACGTATGCATGACGCGCCGCTCAGCGCACTGATGAGTGCCAATTGAGTCACAGTTTGCGACCGATGGCTCAAGTCGCCATCCCCGCAGCCGACAGCCTGCTGACAGGAGACCGAAAACCATGCTGCCACCGATGCTCCCCCTGAGTGCCGTGCCGATCACGTCACAAACCGACCCGATCCGCCAGCGGCCGGATATCCCACCGGTGGTGCCGGTGCAGGAAAGCTCCAGTGAAAGCACCATTGACCTGCAAAAGCGCAATCCTGAAGAGGACGGGGCAGTGCTGCGCGAGGAGCAGCGCCGCAAGCAGGAGCGGCGCCGTCGTGAAGTCGATAATGACCCCGAGGCTCACCTGGCGATTCCCGGCGATGAACTCAATGCCGACAACACCGTGCCGGTGGTGCCACTGATGGAAGATCAGCCGCGGCAGGGGCTGTGGGTCGATATCGAGATTTGAGCGCAGGCTGGTCAGCGCGGTCGTCAGGCCGCATTATTGGCGCAGGGTTGCCGAACGCTACGGCGGCTGACACTCATTTCAAGCGATGCACTGACCGCCATGAGCCAAGACGACAAACTGATTGACCTCAATGCTGAGCGCGCCAAGCGTGTTCATGACCTCAATGACAAGCGGCTCAATGAAGTTCGCCAGGCATTCGAGCAGGCCATGCCGTTGGGCAAGGCCAAAAAAAAGCCGAAAAACAAACCGAAAAAACGCTGACCCCCACCCCGCATTCATTGATGCGGGTCAAACTTTTCCCTTCCTCTTGCCCGGTCTCGGGCGACATTGATCCCGGTCAATATTCTCTCCTGCCCGTTTGGTTAACTTAGCCCTATCGCAACAGGGCAAGTGCAGGAGACGCGTCATGTTTTTCGACAACGTGGTGATCGCCGGGGTGCTGACTGTCAGCCTCATGTTGGTTTTTTTTGCAGGGTTCGGATTTTTTATCTGGAAGGATTCGCACAAGCGGAAGTAACCGCAGGTCTTTCTGGATGTAATGAGCACGCAAGGCATTTTGGGCAACTTCGGTTGCCCTTTTTTTTGCCTGCGAAAAACTGTCGGTAAACACGTAACCCTGTAGGAGCGAGCTCTGCTCGCGATGGACGCCAACGATGACGCGGGCTGCCTGAATGTACGCGTTGTCCTTGCGGTCATCGCGAGCAGAGCTCGCTCCTACAGTGATTTTTTGCGATTGGCGGATATAAAAAAGGCGCGGTCCTTGCGGAGCGCGCCTTTTTCGATGCAGCTGTATCAACTACCCAGTGCCTTCGAAGCCAGCCAGAACAACCCGGCCGACAGGGCCACGGTGGCTGGCAGGGTCAACACCCAGGCCAGCAGGATGGTTCTGACGGTGCCACCTTGCAGGCCGCTTTTGTTGGCGACCATGGTGCCCGCCACGCCGGAGGACAGCACGTGGGTGGTGGAAACCGGCAGGCTGAAGATGTTCGCCATGCCGATCAGGCTGGCAGTGGTGATCTGCGCCGACATGCCTTGGGAGTAAGTCATGCCTTGCTTGCCGATCTTCTCGCCAATGGTCAGTACCACGCGTTTCCAGCCGACCATGGTGCCCAGGCCCAGGGCCAGTGCTACCGCCAGAATCACCCAGAACGGGGCGTATTCAGTGGTCGTGGTCAGGTCTTTGCGCAACTTGTCCAGGTCAGCCTTTTCACGCGCCCCGAGTGTTGGCAGCTTGCTGACTTTCTTCGCGGTGTCGTCCAGGCAGAGCAGGTAACGACGTACTTCGATACGGCTTTCCGCCGACAGCGAATGGTAGTCGGCTACACCATTGAGGGTGCCAAGCAGGGCGGTAATGGTCGGTTCGGTCTGTTGCGGGTTGCAACGGAACTTCTCCGGCAAGTCGCCATCCAGGCTCTTGCCCAGGGCCAGGAACTCGCCCAGGGTTTCGGAGTTGCGCTGGTAGAACTGGTTCAGGTGCAGGGTCGCGTCGCGAGTCCGCTCGATCTGATAAGTTGTGCTGTTCAGGTCGAGGACGAACTGGGCCGGCACGATACCGATCAGCACCAGCATGATCAGGCCGATACCTTTCTGGCCATCGTTGGAACCGTGCACGAAACTCACAGCCATGGCCGAGATCACCAATACCAGGCGATTCCAGAACGGCGGGTGTTTCTTGTCGTCGATCTTGCGGCGCTGTTCCGGCGTCTTGTGCATCTTCGACAGCGGACGCCACCATTTAAGACCGATCAGGATCAGCGCGGCGATCAGGAAGCCGGCCATTGGCGAGAACACCAGCGACATGCCGATATCGATCGCCTTTTGCCAGTTCACCCCGTCGGCCAACGGAATTTCGTTGATCAGGGCGTTGGCCAGGCCCACGCCGAGGATCGAACCGATCAGCGTGTGGGAGCTGGAGGCAGGGATACCGAAGTACCAGGTGCCCAGGTTCCAGGTGATGGCTGCGGCGAGCAACGAGAACACCATGGCCAGTCCGTGACCGGTATTCACATTGATCAGCAGTTCTACCGGCAGCAGGTGGACGATGGCATACGCCACGCCAACCCCGCCCAGCAGCACGCCGAGGAAGTTGAACACACCGGAGAAGAACACCGCCAGGTGAGGCGGCATGGCTTTGGTGTAGATAACGGTAGCCACCGCGTTAGCGGTGTCATGAAAGCCGTTGATGAACTCGAAAGCGAGGACAAAGGCCAGGGCGAGCAAGAGGCTCACAAGCACCCAAGCATCCAGTCCGCTGAATAAATCGATCATGAAGGTTTTCTGACCCGGTCATAAGGGGGCGCGATTATGCCAGAAAAGACTGCTAATCAATGCACTAGCTGCTCATCGGTTACATTCTTCAACGATTTTTTTTGCCGCAGCACCTAAAAACCCAGGCTTTTGCTGTGTTTTTTAAGTGATTGATTTTGTTGGAAAAGTTCGCCGTCACAAAACCTTCACGCCCCGGCAAGAGGGGCTTGAATGGTCGTACGAAAAATCTGAGAAATAGGTCCGATATCAGAAATCCGCCTGATTCCAAGGCGGTGATGGCCGCTGCCCGCTTGTAGCGGGCACGCAAGGCAACATCAATACATCCCGCTTTTAACGGGTGCAGAGGCAAGCCCTTGTAAGGATCAGGCCAAAGCAGTCACGGCTCTTCGGCTTTGAGTTCCTTTTCCATTTTTTGAAGTTCTTGCTGGAAAACCTGATCCTGAACGGTGGCGCGTTTACGCCAGGGTTTACGTTCCGGTTCGGGTTGAGCGGCGTAAGTGGTGACTTCTCCGCCGTAAACTTCCTTGTAACGTTGTTCCTGGCGCTCTAGTTCCGCGCGCAGTTCGTCTTTCGTCACAGTGCTACCTGATTGAGTTTGGATAAATTCTGGTGAAAACGCGCTGTATCAAATCGAATGATCACGTTCATCGGATGGGCAATGCCGGTCAAGGCATCGTTTTGGCAACGGCGTGATCAATACTTCCATGTCACAGGCGGCTACGACACCAGAGATAAATAGCTGACGTAGCTTCAGTTCCCTGTTTCAGCAAGCGCACTGGCAAGGCTGTGCAGTGCGGATCTGGCGCTTGCTACGGGCAACGGCGATGGAACATCGCATTGCCGGGCAGCGGGTTCGGCAAGTAAAAAACCGAAGCGCTACTGAATTGTATTATAGCGGCCGATTTGAAGAACACTATCTCCAAAGAGTTAAAAGTGAATCCTGGTGTGTGACCGTTTTGTTGCTCAAAACTTGCGATTCACTGGAACGTCGACTGATACCACATTACCGAGATGCCTTTCTGACGTCGTTAAGTCGAACAAGTTACGGTATTTGGATTGCCTCATTAAGTCCTGTGTCGAGTCGATGTAAGCAGAGGTTCGTGACTCAGTGAAAAAACGGACATCAGCGGATCGGGTGATTGGCACGGTGGATTGCGATTATCGGTCGAGCGTTCGATAATCGCCCGGAGATGGCGGGCCGGGCTTGAGTGCCAGGCGGCAGCCCTTTGTAATAGTCGCTGATCCGAGTGGGTAAAAGGACCTTGTATGAACGATCAAATGCGCAATTCCTTCGCTTCAGTGGCTCCCCCCATCGTTGCCTCACCGGCCAAACGGATCCAGGCACTGACCGGCGACCCGGATTTCATGACGTCTCTGGCCCGTGGCCTGGCCGTGGTGCAAGCGTTTCAGGAGCGCAAACGGCACCTGACCATCGCCCAGATCAGTCACCGCACGGAAATTCCCCGCGCCGCCGTGCGACGTTGCCTGCACACCCTGATCAAGCTCGGCTACGCCACCACCGACGGCCGCACCTATTCGCTGCTGCCCAAAGTGCTGACCCTCGGCCATGCCTATGTGTCATCAACACCGCTGGCGGTTTCCGCCCAGCCGTACCTGGACCGCATGAGCGAGCAACTGCACGAGGCCTGCAACATGGCGACTCTGGAAGGTGATGACATTCTGTACATTGCCCGCTCCGCGACCACCCAGCGCCTGATTTCGGTGGACCTGTCGGTGGGCGGGCGCCTGCCGGCCTATTGCACGTCGATGGGACGGATTCTGCTGGCCGCGCTGGATGACACTTCGCTGGGCGAATACCTCGATCACGCCGAATTGCAGGCCAAGACCAGCCGTACGATTCACACCCCCGAGGCACTGCTCGAATGCCTGCAAGAGGTGCGACAGCAAGGCTGGTGCATCGTCGACCAGGAACTCGAGCAAGGGCTGCGTTCGATTGCCGTCCCGGTGTATGACGCCTCCGGCCAGGTGGTCGCGGCCCTCAATGTCAGCACTCACGCCGGGCGAGTCAGCCGCAATGAACTGGAACAGCGTTTTCTGCCTGGCCTGCTGAGTGCCAGTCGCGACCTGAGTACCCAGTTGTTCTCCTAAGCTGTTCGATAAACGCACAGAGTCGCGTTTGGCGAATTGACGCTGTTTCCTGTGGATCATTACTGTCGCGACTGCGTCAGCCCCGGCTGGCCCCTTTTCGACTGTGATCCACGGAATAAAAATAATGAACCAGCCTCAGTCTGCTGTAGGAAACTGCCTCGACGTGCAGTCCTTCATCAACACCCAACCCATATCGCGCTACCAGTGGCGGGTGGTGATCCTGTGTTTTCTGATTGTCTTTCTCGACGGCCTCGATACCGCGGCCATGGGCTTCATCGCGCCGGCGCTGTCTCAGGATTGGGGGATCGATCGTGCCAGTCTTGGCCCGGTAATGAGTGCAGCCTTGATCGGCATGGTCTTCGGTGCACTGGGCTCCGGTCCTTTGGCTGATCGCTTCGGGCGGAAAGTCGTATTGGTCGGGGCGGTGCTTTTGTTCGGCGCCTTCAGCCTGGCCTCGGCCTACAGCAGCAATGTCGATCAGTTGCTGGTGTTGCGCTTCCTGACCGGCCTGGGTTTGGGCGCCGGCATGCCGAATGCCACGACCCTGCTGTCGGAATACACCCCGGAGCGCAAGAAGTCCCTGCTGGTGACCAGCATGTTCTGCGGTTTCAACCTCGGCATGGCCGGCGGCGGATTTATCTCGGCCAAGCTCATTCCGGCCTTTGGCTGGCACAGCCTGCTGCTGATCGGCGGAGTTCTGCCACTGATCCTCGCCGTCGTTTTGCTGCTTTGGCTGCCGGAGTCGGCGCGTTACCTGGTGGTGCGTAACCGCGGTACGGACAAAGTGCGCAAGGCACTGGCGCCGATTGACCCGACAGTGGTGGCCCAGGCATCCAGTTTCAGCGTGCCGGAACAGAAAACCGTGAAGGCGCGCAATGTGTTCGCGGTGATTTTCTCCGGCACCTACAGCGTCGGCACCTTGCTGTTATGGCTGACCTACTTCATGGGCTTGGTGATCGTTTACCTGCTGACCAGTTGGCTGCCGACGCTGATGCGTGACAGTGGCGCGAGTATGGAACAGGCCGCCTTCATCGGTGCACTGTTCCAGTTCGGTGGCGTGTTGAGTGCGGTGGGCGTGGGCTGGGCGATGGACCGGTTCAATCCGCACAAGGTCATCGGCACTTTCTACCTGCTGGCCGGGGTGTTTGCCTACGCGGTAGGGCAGAGCCTGGGCAACATCGCGCTGCTGGCGACGCTGGTGCTGGTGGCCGGGATGTGTGTCAACGGTGCGCAATCGGCAATGCCGTCGCTGGCTGCGCGATTTTATCCGACTCAGGGGCGAGCCACCGGGGTGTCGTGGATGCTCGGGATCGGCCGCTTCGGCGCCATCCTCGGGGCGTGGATGGGCGCGACGCTGCTGGGGTTGGGCTGGAACTTCGAGCAAGTGCTGACGGCGCTGGTGATTCCGGCGGCACTGGCGACCACGGCGGTGGTGATCAAGGGCATGGTCAGTCATGCGGATGCGACCTGAGGCTGATTCCCGGATTTTGCAGTGACTTCTCGGGCCTCATCGCGGGCAAGCCCGCTCCCACAGGGATAAGTGTGATCCTTGTGGGAGTGGGCTTGCTCGTGATGCTTTTGGGGATAGGTAGCCAGACAACAATGTGTTCGATAATCGAACGCTCAGTCGATTATCGGATTGTTTGGCCTTTTTCAGAAGCTTAACCTTCAGTCATTCCGGCGCTGCGCATCGGCGCCTTCTTCCACTGTCGGTTAACAATAAACGGGAGCCTGCCCCAATGGCTGAAATCCTTTCGCTGCACGACGCGGTGAAGCAATTCGTAAACGACGGCGATACGGTCGCGCTCGAAGGCTTTACCCACCTGATCCCGACGGCGGCGGGTCACGAAATCATTCGTCAGGGCAAGAAAGACCTGACCCTGGTGCGGATGACCCCTGACTTGATCTACGACCAGTTGATCGGTGCCGGTTGTGCCCGCAAGCTGATTTTCTCCTGGGGCGGCAACCCGGGTGTCGGTTCCCTGCATCGCCTGCGTGACGCAGTGGAGAAACAGTGGCCGCATGCGCTGGAGATCGAAGAACACAGCCATGCCGACCTGGCCAATGCCTACGTCGCCGGCGCTTCCGGCCTGCCGTTCGCGGTCCTGCGTGCCTACGCCGGTTCCGATTTGCCGAAGGTCAACCCGTTGATCAAATCGGTGACTTGCCCGTTCACTGGTGAAGTGCTGGCCGCCGTGCCTTCGGTGCGCCCGGACATTACCGTGATTCACGCGCAGAAAGCCGACCGCAAGGGCAACGTGCTGCTCTGGGGCATCCTCGGCGTGCAGAAAGAGGCCGCACTGGCCGCCAAGCGCTGCATCGTCACCGTTGAAGAAATCGTCGACGACCTCAATGCGCCAATGAACGCTTGCGTGCTGCCCACCTGGGCCTTGAGCGCTGTGTGCCACGTACCTGGTGGTGCGCATCCGTCCTACGCCCACGGTTACACCGAGCGCGACAACCGTTTCTACCAGGCCTGGGATCCGATTGCCCGCGACCGTGAAACCTTCACCGCGTGGATCAACGAATACATCCACGGCAGCGCTGACTTCAGCGAGTTCCAGGCCAAACTGGCCGCCGCTTCGGAGGCGAAGTAATGACTTACACCACCAATGAAATGATGACCGTTGCCGCCGCTCGCCGTTTGAAGAACGGTTCGGTGTGCTTCGTCGGCATCGGCCTGCCGTCGAAAGCGGCCAACCTGGCGCGCCTGACGTCCTCTCCGGATGTGGTACTGATCTATGAATCGGGTCCGATCGGTGCCAAGCCGACCGTACTGCCATTGTCGATCGGTGACGGTGAGTTGGCGGAAACCGCCGACACCGTGGTCCCGACCGGCGAGATTTTCCGTTACTGGCTGCAGGGCGGACGCATCGACGTCGGCTTCCTCGGCGCGGCGCAGGTCGATCGTTTCGGCAACATCAACACCACTGTGGTCGGCGATTATCACGCGCCGAAAGTACGCCTGCCAGGTGCCGGTGGCGCGCCGGAAATTGCCGGTTCCGCCAAGAGTGTGCTGATCATCCTCAAGCAGTCGGCGCGTTCGTTCGTCGATAAACTCGACTTCATTACCTCGGTCGGCCATGGCGAGGGCGGTGATTCGCGCAAGCGTCTCGGCCTGCCGGGCGCAGGCCCGGTCGGGATCATCACCGACCTGTGCATCATGGAGCCGGAGGAGGGTACCCACGAATTCGTAGTCACCGCGCTGCACCCGGGCGTGACCCGTGAGCAAGTGGTTGCCGCCACCGGTTGGGCCATCCGTTTTGCCGACAACGTTGAGCAAACCGCCGAGCCGACCGAGGTCGAACTGACCGCGCTGCGTGATCTCGAAGCTCGTACCGCTGCCGCCCACGGCCAAGCCCCCGGAGAAGCGTGATGCGTGACGTTTATATCTGCGATGCGATTCGTACCCCCATCGGCCGTTTCGGCGGTGGTCTGTCGACGGTGCGTGCCGACGACCTGGCCGCCGTGCCGATCAAGGCCTTGATCGAGCGCAATCCGTCGGTGGACTGGAACGCGGTGGACGAGGTGTTCCTCGGCTGCGCCAACCAGGCCGGCGAAGACAACCGCAATGTCGCGCGCATGGCGCTGCTGCTGGCCGGGCTGCCGGAAACCATTCCCGGCGTGACCCTCAATCGTCTCTGCGCTTCGGGCATGGATGCTATCGGCACCGCGTTCCGCGCCATCGCCAGCGGCGAGATGGAACTGGCGATTGCCGGCGGCGTCGAGTCGATGTCCCGCGCGCCGTTCGTGATGGGCAAGGCCGATGCAGCGTTTTCGCGCAACATGAAGCTGGAAGACACCACCATCGGCTGGCGCTTCATCAACCCGCTGATGAAAGCCCAGTACGGCGTGGATGCGATGCCACAGACTGCCGACAACGTGGCTGACGACTATAAAGTGTCCCGCGAAGATCAGGACGCCTTTGCCCTGCGCAGTCAACAACGCACCGCCGCCGCGCAAGCCGTCGGGTTCTTCGCCGAAGAAATTGTCGAAGTACGGATTGCCCACAAGAAGGGTGAAACCGTGGTCAGCCAGGACGAGCATCCTCGCGCCGACACCACCCTGGAAGCCCTGACCAGACTCAAACCGGTCAACGGCCCCGACAAAACCGTCACCGCCGGCAACGCCTCCGGAGTGAACGATGGCGCCGCGGCGCTGATCCTGGCCTCGGCCGAAGCCGTGAAGAAACACGGCCTGACCGCCCGCGCCAAAGTGCTGGGCATGGCCAGCGCCGGTGTTGCGCCGCGGGTGATGGGCATCGGCCCGGTGCCGGCGGTGCGTAAACTGACCGAGCGCCTCGGTGTGGCGGTCAGCGATTTCGACGTGATCGAACTCAACGAAGCCTTCGCCAGCCAAGGCTTGGCGGTACTGCGTGAACTGGGGATCGCGGATGACGCGGCCCAGGTCAACCCGAACGGTGGCGCGATTGCCTTGGGTCATCCGTTGGGCATGAGCGGCGCGCGACTGGTGTTGACTGCGTTGCATCAGTTGGAAAAAACCGGTGGCAAGAAAGGTCTGGCGACCATGTGCGTCGGCGTCGGCCAAGGTCTGGCTTTGGCGATCGAACGGGTCTGACACACCCCGTCGGCTAACAAGAACTGAGGAAAGTGTAATGACTGACAAGCCTGGATACCGCCGCCCGCAGGCGGGCACTCAGCCGGAATACCTGCATCCGACCTATCAATCCACCAATCTGCGCTCGCCGTCCAAGCCGTTGGTGTTCCTGCCCCATTCATTGTCGGAAATCACCGGGCCGACCATCGGTGCCGAGCGCGTCAACGAGAAGGATAACGACCTGACCGCCCAGCATGAGGGGCAGCCACAGGGTGAGCGCATCATCATTCACGGCCGCGTACTGGATGAAAACGGTCTGCCGGTGCCGGGGATTCTGGTAGAGATCTGGCAGGCCAACGCCGCCGGTCGCTACGCCCATGCTCGCGACTTGCACGATGCTCCGCTGGACCCGAATTTCACTGGCACCGGCCGCACCGTGACCGACGCCGATGGCTTGTATCAGTTCCAGACCATCAAGCCCGGCGCTTATCCATGGGGTAACCACCACAATGCGTGGCGCCCGGCGCACATCCACTTCTCGCTGTTCGGGCCGAGCATTCTGACGCGCCTGGTGACGCAGATGTATTTCCCGGGTGACCCGCTGCTGGCGTACGACCCGATCTACAACTGTGTGCCCGATACCAGCGCCAAAGAGCGTTTGATCGCCACGTTCGATCTGGAAAAAACCATCCCTTCCTATGCCCTCGGTTATCGCTGGGACATCGTATTGCGCGGCCGCGATGCCACGCCGATGGAGAAATAAGATGACGCTGACTGCGACCACGTCCCACACCGTCGGGCCGTACTACCACATCGGCCTGACCTGGCTGAACCGCGAAAACCTGACCGTCGAACAAACCCTTGGCGAGCGCGTGGCGATCACCGGGCAAGTGGTCGACGGCAATGGCGACATCGTCAACGACGCGATGCTGGAAGTCTGGCAGGCCAACGCCGCCGGCAAGTATGACCACCCCGAAGACGACCAGGACAAACCCCTGGACCCGAACTTCGAAGGCTTTGGTCGGGTGCCGGTGGATGCCGAAGGACGCTTTCGCTTCACCACCATCAAGCCGGGCACGGTTGAGGGGCTCAAAGGCACGACTCAGGCACCGCACCTGGTGGTGCTGGTGTTTGCCCGTGGCCTGGTGAAGCACCTGCTGACACGGATTTACTTTGAGGGCGAGGCGGCGAATGTGAACGATCCGCTGCTGGAGTGCGTGCCGGCCGAGCGTCGGGGTACTTTGTTGGCGAAAAAGGATGCGAGCGGTGTGTACCAGTGGAATGTGGTTCTGCAGGGTACCGATGCCGAGACGGTGTTCTTCGATTATTGAGTGAACACCGCAACACCTTGTAGGAGCTGGCTTGCCAGCGAAGGACGCGAGAGCGACACGGTCAATCCATCGATACGCGTAATCGTTGACGACCATCGCTGGCAAGCCAGCTCCTACAAGGGATATAGGTTGCTGATCCATCTGTGGAACGGGACTGTTGCAAAGTGTGTCTAGACTCTCACTGTCCCCATTGAGTGAAAAACAATGACAACACCAACCGCTACACCCGCGCTATATACCGGCGAAGAGCGCAGAAAACGGATCTTTGCCATTGTCGGCGCCTCGTCCGGCAACCTGGTCGAATGGTTCGACTTCTATGTTTACGCGTTCAGTGCGCTCTATTTCGCGCCGGCCTTTTTCCCCTCCGACAACCCCACGGTGCAGTTGGTCAATACTGCGGGCGTGTTTGCCGCCGGATTCCTGATGCGACCGATTGGCGGCTGGATTTTCGGTCGCTTGGCAGACAGGCACGGGCGCAAGAATTCGATGGTGATCTCGATTCTGATGATGTGCTTCGGCTCGTTGCTGATCGCTTGCCTGCCGACCTACAGCAGCATCGGGATCTGGGCGCCGATTCTGTTGCTGTTTGCGCGTTTGTTGCAGGGCCTGTCGGTCGGTGGCGAGTATGGCACCACCGCCACCTACATGAGTGAAGTCGCCCTCAAGGGGCAGCGTGGTTTCTTCGCTTCGTTCCAGTACGTGACGCTGATTGGCGGGCAACTGCTGGCGGTATTGGTCGTGGTGATCCTGCAGCAGTTTCTCAGTGAAGACGAGTTGCGAGCCTACGGTTGGCGGATTCCATTCGTGGTGGGTGCCATGGCGGCGCTCGTTTCGCTTTATCTGCGCCGTTCGCTGAAAGAAACCACCAGCAAGGAAATGCGCGAGAACAAGGACGCCGGCAGCATCAGCGCACTGTTCCGCGACCATAAAGCCGCGTTCATCACCGTACTGGGTTACACCGCCGGCATGCCGGCCAAGACCGCCAGCTACATCATGACCGGCGCGCTGTTCCTCTATATGTGCATGCAACCGGTTTTCGGCATGCTCGCCGACAAGATCGGCCGGCGTAACTCGATGCTCTGGTTCGGCGCCCTCGGCACACTGTTCACCGTACCGATCCTGTTGAGCCTGAAAAGTGTCGGCAGTCCGTTCCTGGCCTTTGTGTTGATTACCCTGGCGCTGGCGATCGTCAGTTTCTACACCTCCATCAGTGGCCTGGTGAAAGCCGAGATGTTCCCGCCAGAGGTGCGTGCACTGGGTGTCGGCCTGGCGTATGCGGTGGCGAATGCGATCTTCGGCGGTTCGGCTGAATACGTGGCCTTGAGCCTCAAGGCCGGGGGGATGGAAAACTCCTTTTACTGGTACGTCACGGTGATGATGGCGGTGGCGTTCCTGTTCAGCCTGCGTCTGCCGAAACAGGCCGCGTACCTGCATCACGACCTTTGATCTTCTCGCGCGGGCCGTAGCGGCCCGCGCCTCCAGGAATTGTTTATGAACCAGCGACCGGGCAATCAATTGTTCGATGCCTATTTCACTGCCCGCGATATGCGCGACGTGTTTTGCGATCAGGGCCGGGTCCAGGCCATGCTTGATTTCGAAGCGGCACTGGCCCGGGCCGAAGCGCGGGTCGGGTTGATTCCGTCGAGTGCTGTCGCGCCGATTGAAGCGGCTTGCAGCGCCAGACTCTACGACTTTGCAGCGTTGGGCGAGGCGATTGCCACGGCGGGTAACTCGGCGATTCCGTTGGTCAAGGCGCTGGGCAAGCAGATCGCGGCCACCGATGTCGAGGCCGAACGTTACGTGCATCTGGGCGCGACCAGTCAGGATGTGATGGACAGCGGCCTGGTGCTGCAACTGCGCCGTGCACTGGCACTGATCGAAAGCGATCTGGCGCAACTGGGCCAGACCCTTGCGACGCAGGCCCAACGTTATGCGGCCACGCCGCTGGCCGGGCGCACCTGGTTGCAACACGCAACGCCCGTCACCCTCGGCATGAAAATCGCTGGCTGGCTAGGGGCGGTGACACGCAGCCGCCAACGCCTGGCCGAACTCAAACCCCGGCTGCTGGTGCTGCAATTCGGCGGTGCTTCCGGGACCCTGGCGGCCTTAGGGGAACAGGCCATGCCGATTGCCCGGGCGCTGGCCGAAGAACTGCAACTGACCTTGCCCGATCAGCCATGGCATACCCAGCGTGACCGCGTGGTGGAGTTCGCTGCGGTACTCGGCCTGATCGCCGGCAGTCTCGGCAAGCTCGGTCGCGACGTCAGCCTGTTGATGCAAACCGAGGCCGCCGAAGTGTTCGAACCCTCGGCACCGGGCAAGGGTGGTTCCTCGACCATGCCGCACAAGCGCAATCCGGTGGGCGCGGCGGTGCTGATCGGCACGGCGACGCGCGTACCCGGTTTGCTCTCGACGCTGTTCAGCGCCATGCCCCAGGAGCACGAGCGCAGCCTCGGCCTGTGGCATGCCGAGTGGGAAACCCTGCCGGAAATTTGCTGCCTGGTGTCGGGTAGCTTGCAGCAGGCGCTGTTGATCGCCCAAGGACTGGAAGTGGATGCCGGGCGCATGGCCCGTAACCTCGATTTGACCCAGGGGCTGGTACTCGCCGAAGCAGTGAGCATCGTCCTGGCGCAACGGGTTGGGCGCGACACCGCGCATCATCTGCTGGAGCAATGCTGCAAACGTGCCGTGGCCGAACAACGTCATCTGCGCGCGGTACTCGGCGACGAGCCGCAAGTAACGGCCGAACTGTCGGCTGAAGAACTCGATCATCTGCTGGACCCCGCCCATTACCTCGGCCAGGCCAAAACCTGGGTCGAGCGGGCGGTGGCTGAACATTCTGCATTGACTGCCTGAAGGAGACTGCTGTGGCTTTTGTACAACTCGCCGAGGGCGAACTGCATTATCAACTCGATGGACCGGTCGATGCGCCGGTGCTGGTGTTGTCCAACTCCCTGGGCACAGACCTGCACATGTGGGATGCGCAAATCCCGGCGTTCTCCGAGCATTTTCGCGTGCTGCGTTTCGACACCCGCGGCCATGGCCAGTCTTTGGTAACGCCGGGGTCTTACAGCATCGAGCAACTGGGCCACGACGTGCTGGCGTTGCTGGATGCCTTGCACATTGAGCGCGCGCATTTCTGCGGTCTGTCCATGGGCGGGCTGATCGGCCAGTGGCTGGGCATCAATGCCGGCGAGCGCCTGAACAAGCTGGTGGTGTGCAATACCGCGGCGAAAATCGGCGATCCATCGGTATGGGACCCGCGTATCGACATGGTGCTGCGGGATGGTCAGGCGGCCATGGTTGCCCTGCGCGATGCGTCGATCGCCCGCTGGTTCACCCCGGATTTCTCCGAGGCCAACCCGGCGGCGGCCAAGCAGATTACCGACATGCTGGCGGCCACCTCGCCCGAAGGTTATGCGGCCAACTGTGCGGCCGTGCGCGATGCGGATTTCCGCGATCAATTGTCTTCGATCAAGGTGCCGCTGCTGGTGGTTGCCGGTACAGAAGACGCGGTCACGCCGCCATCCGGCGGGCATTTCATTCAGGAGCATGTGCAGGGCGCCGAATACGCCGAATTCTATGCTGCGCACCTGTCCAACGTGCAGGCCGGCGCTGATTTCAGCGAACGCGTACTGGCGTTCCTGCTGGCTCGTTGAGGGAAATTCCGTGGACGAGAAACAACGTTACGACGAAGGTATGAAAGTCCGTCGCGCGGTACTGGGCGACGCTCATGTCGACCGCAGCCTGACCACCCTGACCGAGTTCAACTCGGAGTTTCAGGAGATGATCACCCGCCATGCCTGGGGCGACATCTGGACCCGCGAGGGCCTGCCGCGCCATACCCGCAGCCTGATCACCATCGCCATGCTGATCGGCATGAATCGCGAGGGTGAACTCAAACTGCACCTGCGCGCTGCGGCCAACAACGGTGTCAGCCGTGGCGAGATCAAGGAAGTGATCATGCAGAGCGCCATCTATTGCGGGATTCCGGCAGCCAATGCGACGTTCCACTTGGCCGAGTCGGTGTGGGATGAGTTGGGGGTTGAGTCGCGGGAGTAGATCCGGCGATTTTTGTTGCTTGAGCCGACGCCATCTTGAGCTTGTTCGCGATGGTCGTTAACGATAACACGTGCTGTCTGGATTCACGCGGCGCCCTCAAGACCATCGTCGGATCGCCGCCCGGAGCAAGCTCGCTCCTACACGGCAAAAGAAAACCCCCGACCCGCCAGAGGCTGATCGGGGGTTTCTAGTAAGCGTCTTGCGACGCTTACCGGCTCAGCTTATTGGCAAGCTTCGCAATCCGGCTCGTCGATGGCGCAAGCCTTCGGTACTGGAGCAGGGCCGGCTGGCGCTGCCAGGACCGAATCTTCACCGTGGTTGCCGCCGCTGGAAACAGCGTTCAGCTTGCCGGTGTTGATGGTCGACTTCTCGGTGCTGGTTGCAGCCAGGGCACGGAGGTAGTAAGTGGTCTTCAGACCACGGTACCAGGCCATGCGGTAGGTCACGTCCAGCTTCTTGCCCGAAGCGCCGGCGATGTACAGGTTCAGCGACTGAGCCTGGTCGATCCACTTCTGACGACGGCTGGCGGCGTCGACGATCCACTTGGTATCCACTTCGAATGCAGTCGCGTAGAGCTCTTTGAGTTCTTGCGGGATGCGCTCGATCTGCTGCACCGAACCGTCGTAGTACTTCAGGTCGTTGATCATGACCGAGTCCCACAGATCGCGAGCCTTCAGGTCGCGAACCAGGTACGGGTTGATCACGGTGAATTCGCCCGACAGGTTCGATTTCACATACAGGTTCTGGTAGGTCGGTTCGATCGACTGCGAGACGCCGGTGATGTTGGCGATGGTCGCGGTCGGTGCGATGGCCATGATGTTGGAGTTACGAATGCCTTTCTGTACACGGGCGCGAACCGGAGCCCAGTCCAGGGATTCGTTCAGGTCAACGTCGATGTACTTCTGGCCACGCTGCTCGATCAGGATTTGTTGCGAATCCAGCGGCAGGATGCCTTTGGACCACAGCGAACCCTGGAACGTGTCGTAAGCGCCACGCTCGTCTGCCAGGTCGCAGGAAGCCTGGATCGCGTAGTAGCTGACCGCTTCCATCGACTTGTCGGCGAACTCGACGGCAGCGTCGGAACCGTAAGGAATGTGCTGCAGGTACAGCGCGTCCTGGAAGCCCATGATGCCCAGGCCGACCGGACGGTGCTTGAAGTTGGAGTTCTTCGCTTGCGGCACCGAGTAGTAGTTGATGTCGATCACGTTGTCGAGCATGCGCACGGCGGTGTTCACGGTGCGTTGCAGCTTGGCGGTGTCCAGCTTGCCGTCGACGATGTGGTTCGGCAGGTTGATCGAGCCCAGGTTGCAAACGGCGATCTCGTCCTTGTTGGTGTTCAAGGTGATCTCGGTGCACAGGTTCGAGCTGTGGACCACGCCGACGTGCTGCTGCGGGCTGCGCAGGTTGCACGGGTCTTTGAAAGTCAGCCATGGGTGGCCGGTTTCGAACAGCATGGACAGCATCTTGCGCCACAGGTCTTTGGCCTGGATGGTCTTGAACAGCTTGACCTTGCCCGGGTACTCGGTCAGGGCTTCGTAGTACTCGTAGCGCTCTTCGAAGGCCTTGCCGGTCAGGTCGTGCAGATCCGGCACTTCGGACGGCGAGAACAGGGTCCACTTGCCGTCATCGAAGACGCGCTTCATGAACAGGTCAGGGATCCAGTTGGCGGTGTTCATGTCGTGGGTACGGCGACGGTCATCACCGGTGTTCTTGCGCAGCTCGATGAACTCTTCGATGTCCATGTGCCAGGTTTCCAGGTAGGCGCAGACAGCGCCTTTGCGCTTGCCACCCTGGTTAACGGCAACGGCGGTGTCGTTGACCACTTTCAGGAACGGCACGACGCCCTGGGATTTGCCATTGGTGCCCTTGATGTACGAGCCCAACGCGCGAACCGGGGTCCAGTCGTTGCCCAGGCCGCCGGCGAATTTCGACAACATGGCGTTGTCGTGGATCGCGTGGTAGATGCCCGACAGGTCGTCCGGCACGGTGGTCAGGTAGCAGCTCGACAGCTGTGGACGCAGGGTGCCGGCGTTGAACAGGGTCGGGGTCGACGCCATGTAGTCGAAGGACGACAACAGGTTGTAGAACTCGATGGCACGGTCTTCACGGGCTTTCTCTTCGATCGCCAGGCCCATGGCCACACGCATGAAGAAGATCTGCGGCAGTTCGAAGCGCACGCCATCCTTGTGGATGAAGTAGCGGTCGTACAGGGTCTGCAGGCCCAGGTAGGTGAATTGCTGGTCGCGCTCGTGGTTGATCGCCTTGCCCAGTTTTTCCAGGTCGAATTCGGCCAGCACAGGGTTCAGCAGTTCGAACTCGATACCTTTGGCGACGTAGGCCGGCAGTGCCTTGGCGTACAGGTCGGCCATTTCGTGGTGAGTGGCGCTTTCGGCCACGCCGAGGAAGCCCAGGCCTTCGGCACGCAGGGTGTCCATCAGCAGGCGCGCGGTCACGAACGAGTAGTTCGGCTCGCGTTCAACCAGGGTACGGGCAGTCATCACCAGAGCGGTGTTGACGTCGTTCAGGGCCACGCCGTCGTACAGGTTCTTCAGGGTTTCGCGCTGGATCAGGTCGCCGTCGACTTCTTCCAGGCCTTCGCACGCTTCGGTGACGATGGTGTTCAGGCGGCCCATGTCCAGCGGCGCCAGGCTGCCGTCGGCACGGGTGATGCGGATCGACGGGTGAGCGTTGACCGCTTCCTCGGCCGGCGCACGCACGGCACGTTCCTTGGAACGGGCATCACGGTAGATCACGTAGTCGCGAGCCACTTTCTGCTCGCCGGCACGCATCAGGGCCAGTTCGACCTGATCCTGGATTTCTTCGATGTGGATGGTGCCGCCCGATGGCATGCGACGCTTGAAGGTCGCGGTGACCTGTTCGGTCAGGCGGGCAACGGTGTCGTGGATTCGCGACGAGGCGGCAGCGGTGCCGCCCTCAACTGCGAGAAACGCTTTGGTGATGGCGACGGTGATTTTGTCATCGGTGTAGGGAACGACAGTGCCGTTACGCTTGATCACGCGCAGTTGGCCAGGCGCGGTGGCGGACAGATCCGAATTCGAATCAGCGGCCGGCGGCAAGGTGCCCTGCGGGTTCTCGCGAGTTGTGTCGGTTTGCATGGGGGAGTGTCTCCACATTCTCTATGTTTGTTTGGGCACCATCACGGTGCCCACCGTTCCGTCCTGAAGCACTACAACCGGCGAGCGCCGGGCATAACAACTTCGGGACAGTAGGAAGGGGGCTTTATCGGGCGCCGCTTCCATGCCGAAGTCTTTGGTTTCACGCCTTGGGCCTGAAACCGGGATCCATTGCAGGTGACAGTCGGGACTGCAACACCCGTACCGTTTTCACCACTCGGGGCCGAAATACAGTAGCCATCCGCACGCGCGGTTTGGTCTTTCGAAAATACGTTTGGTTCAACCGGACAGAGGCAATAATAGCGCTTGAAATTGGTGTCTGGTTTGTGTTTGGTTTTTTGCGCAAAACCCCATATCTAGGGTTTTTTTAGCGCCGGGCTACAAGATAATGCGTTTTAGGGGGGGATTGCAACGTACTGCCTGTGGATAAACCTGTGCGTAAATTGTGTGTGAAAGAGGGAACCGGCGTGTAGGCCGCGACACTGCTGGACCGGACCTTTTTTCAGCGATTTTCTACGATCGAAAATGCTCGTTCGGATTTTTAAGGGCGCGAACCCTATCACAAAAAACCCTATTGTCCGAACGCATTTCCCCGCTTGTGTTCTCGACGGGCGGCGTTTATACAATCGGCCCAGCGTGTATACATATTTATCCCCCCGAATCATTACAAAAAGACGGGCGGATCCTTCCTTATAAGTGTTTTTGGCAAGCAGAGGTCATCCGTGGAGCAAGAAGCCTGGCAGGTATTGATTGTGGAGGACGACCAGCGACTGGCCGAACTGACCCGCGATTACCTGGAAGCCAATGGCCTGCGTGTATCGATCGAAGGCGATGGTGCGCTCGCTGCGAACCGCATCATCAAGGAACAACCGGACCTGGTGATCCTCGACCTGATGCTCCCCGGTGAAGATGGCCTGAGCATTTGCCGCAAGGTCCGCGCCCGATATGACGGCCCGATCCTGATGCTCACCGCCCGCACCGATGACGCTGACCAGATTCTCGGCCTGGACCTGGGGGCTGACGACTACGTGTGCAAACCGGTACGCCCGCGTCTGCTGCTGGCGCGCATCCAGGCCTTGCTGCGTCGCAGTGAAACGCCCGAAGTCGCCCCGGAAAAACAGCGCCGTCTGCAGTTCGGCCCGTTGATCGTCGACAACGCCTTGCGCGAAGCCTGGTTGCAGGGCAACGGCATCGAGCTGACCAGCGCCGAATTCGACTTGCTCTGGCTATTGGTGGCCAATGCCGGGCGCATCCTCTCCCGGGAAGAGATCTTTACCGCACTGCGGGGCATCGGCTATGACGGTCAGGACCGCTCCATCGATGTACGCATCTCGCGCATCCGCCCGAAGATCGGCGATGACCCGGAGCATCCACGGCTGATCAAGACCGTGCGCAGCAAAGGCTATCTGTTCGTTCCCGAGGCTTGCGTAGACCAGACCCTGTGAACTCGATCTTCCTGCGCATCTATGGCGGCATGTGTGCCGCGCTGATTCTGGTGGCGGTGCTCGGTGTGCTGGCGTTGCACCTGCTCAATCAGGTGCGTAGCGAACAGTACCGCGAGCGCCTGGCCCACGGCACGTTTTCGCTGATGGCCGACAACCTGCAACCGATGAACCGGACCGAGCGCCACCGGGCCTTGCTGGTATGGGAGCGGCTGCTGGGCATTCCGTTGGCACTGAAAACCTTTACCGAGACTGACCTCGACCTGACCCAGCGCACTCGTGTGTTGCACGGCCAGGCATTGGTGGAACAGACCGGGCCGCACGCGGCGAAGGTATACAAGCTGGTCAGCGACAAGGAGCAGTTGATGCTCACCGGGGAAGTGCAGCAGATCAGCGAACAACTGGCCCGGGCGACCATCTACCTGTTGACCGATGAACTGGTGCGGACCCCGGTAGCCGACCAGCCCTTGCGCCTGGCGCAATTGAAGGAAAGCAAGGGCTTTGGCTTCGATCTGCGCCTGCTCACGGTTGACGAGGCGGACATGGACGAAGACCAGAGCCGCCGGGTGTCCGAGGGCGACACGGTGATGGCGCTGGGCAAGGGGGGCGATTCGATCCGGGTGTTTGCCGGCATGGTCGGCACGCCGTGGGTCCTGGAAATCGGCCCGTTGTACCAGATGAATCCTTATCCCCCGGAATGGCTGGTGCTGATCGCCGCGCTGGGCCTGACGCTGATCGGCCTGATCGTTTATCTGCTGGTGCGTCAGCTCGAGCGCCGCTTGCGTGGCCTGGAGGCCGCGGCCACGCGCATCGCCAAGGGCAGCCTGGAAACCCGCGTGCCGGCGCGTGGCGCGGATTCCGTGGGGCGCCTGGCGTCGGCGTTCAATGGCATGGCCGAGCACTTGCAACAGTTGCTGGCGATCCAGCGCGAACTGGTACGTGCGGTGTCCCACGAATTGCGCACGCCGGTGGCGCGTCTGCGTTTTGGCCTGGAGATGATCGGCTCGGCCACCACGCCACAAGCCCTGGAAAAATACTGCCAGGGCATGGACCACGACATCGAGGACCTCGACCGGCTGGTCGACGAGATGCTGACCTACGCGCGGCTCGAGCAGGGTTCTCCGGCACTGAACTTTCAGCGGATCGATCTGGATGCCTTGGTCAATCAAGTGATTGAAGAGCTGGCGCCGTTGCGCGCCGACGTTACGGTACAGCGCGGGTTGTGCCTGTCGGCGGCCGATAACGACGACGCCTGGGTCGAGGCCGAGCCGCGTTATCTGCACCGGGCGATCCAGAATCTGGTGAGCAATGCCATGCGCCATGCGCAATCACGGGTGACCATCAGCTATCAGGTGGGGCAGCAGCGATGCCGGGTGGATATCGAGGATGACGGGCCGGGGGTGCCGGAGTCGGCATGGGAGAAGATCTTTACGCCGTTCCTGCGTCTCGACGACAGCCGCACCCGTGCTTCTGGAGGCCATGGGTTAGGCCTGTCCATTGTGCGGCGCATCATCCATTGGCATGACGGGCGGGCGCTGATCGGCAAGAGCAAAAGCCTGGGTGGGGCGTGCTTTAGCCTGAGTTGGCCGAGGAATCAGGAGAAGCGCTGAGATGTGCGGTGGATGCTCGACCGCCATCGCCGGCAAGCCGGCTCCTACAGAATGAATTCGCCGCTGACCTGTAGGAGCCGGCTTGCCGGCGATGGCGTCCTCAGGCCTTGATGCTGACCAGACTCAACAACTGCCCATCCTTGACCCCGAACTGCGCATCCAGTTCGGTGCCGTTGCGCCATTCGCGGGACAGATCGGTGAGCAGCCGCAACCGCACCTCTCCCGACCCGGACCACTCCAGCACTTCGGCGTGTTCGAAATAAAACCGTTGCTGAACGATCGGATAGAGCGCCTTGAACAGGCTTTCCTTGACCGAGAAAGTCAGGGTGACCAACAACGCCCGTAGATCGTGATCACCGGCCGCCATGCGCTGTAGCTCTGGCGGATTGAGGATTTCCCCGGCCAGGCGTTCGGCCCGATCGGCATTGAGCAGGTTTTCCAGATCCATGCCCAAGCCGCGCCAATGGCTTTTGTTCGCGACAATCGCCGCGGCCCGGCCAGTGCTATGGGTGATCGAACCCGTGATATGGGCAGGCCAGACCGGTGCCCGGTCTTCACCGATGGCGGGAATGAAGCCCAGGCCTTCGAGCCGCTGTAACGCGGCCCTGGCACACACCCGCCCGGCGAGAAACTCCGCCTGCCGTTTGGCGACAGAGCGCTGAATGCTCGCCGGCGCTTCCACAGCGCTGCGCTGAAAGTCATCGCTGGCCAGTCGGGTGCTATCGAAGTGAGTGCTCAACAGGACCGTATCGGGCAGCACAAACGGCAGCGGCCAATGGTCATCAAGGGGGGTGCAGCAGGCGGGCAGGGCGGGGGTGGAGTTCATGTGGGGCATTTTGCCGGGTTGCCCTGGGGCTGGGTAGTAGCAGACGGCTTTTGTGGCGAGGGGGCTTGCCCCCTCGCCACAGATATCAGGGTTGACCAAAGATCCTTTTGAAGAAAGCCTGCATGTCCGCCCAGGATTTTTCATCCGCAGCCTTGTTGTAGCCAATGTCCGGCCCGCCATGATCGCCATGGCCAAGTCGATCGGCATCCGGGTTGGTGAAGCCGTGTCTGGCGCTGTCGAGGCTGACGAATGTGTAGTCGGCGCCGGCCTTGTCCATCTCGCTCTTGAAAGCCGTGATGTTTTCCGGGGTGACGATGCTGTCCAGTGCTCCGTGTTCCACAAGGATCTTCGCCTTGACGCTGCCTGGCGTTGCCGGCGTTTTGGTTGTCAGCGCGCCATGGAAACTCACCACGCCAGCCAATGGCACGCCCTGTCTTGCGGCATTGAGCACCACGCCACCGCCGAAGCAATAGCCGATGGCGGCGATTTTATGCGGATCGGTTTGCGGTTGTTGCTTGAGCAGGTCGAGCCCGGCCTGAAACCTCGCGCTTGACACGACACTGTCTTTTGCCACGGCTTGCATGAAGGCCATGGCGTCTTTGGGGTGCTCGGTATTTTTGCCATCACCGTACATGTCAATGGCCAGGGCGCTGTAGCCCAGGCCGGCAAGGTCGCGGGCGCGGCGCTTGGTGTAGTCGTTGAGTCCCCACCATTCATGCACCACCACGACGCCGGGGCGCGGGCCCTTGAGGGCATCGTCGTAGGCGAAGTAGCCAATCATTTTCGTGCCATCGGTACTTTGGTAGGGAGTTTCCCGGGTCTGGATGGCGGCCTGGCTAAGCCCGCTCAAGGCCAGAAGGAGGACGGCGAGGAACATGCGCATGGTCGGAACTCCTGATGAAACGTGTCGAAACATTCGGGAGGGGGCGGTTCAGCCAAGGTTCAGAGTGCGTTCAGGGGGAGTTCAGGGCTCGGTGCGTAACCTTGCCTCGTACCCAAAAAACAAACGGCACATGAGGACACTCCCAATGACTGGATTCAAAAAACTGCTTCTGGCATTCACTGTACTGGGCGCAAGCACCACAGCCTTCGCGTCCGACGACAACTTCGCCAGCCTTACTCTTGGACAGACCAGCGACAAGGTCAAAAAATCCCACGCCCTGAACGACAACCTTAATCACCCGAATGCCGATGGCGTGATCGGCAAGGACACCACCTGGGGTGTCCGTCTGGGCCAGCAAAACACCAAGGGCCGGTACTACGCCACTTACGACAATGTGTCGGGCTCGCACAACGGCATTAAACTGCGTCAGGAAAACCTCTTGGGCAGCTACGATCTGTTTTACCCGGTGGGCGGTAGCACCAAGCTGTTCGGTGGTGGCACGGCCGGCCTGACCAAAATGACTCAGGAGTCGCCAGGCTTCAGCCGCGACAGCGATATCGGCTATGCCATCGGTGGCCAGGTGGGTGTGCTGCAACAGGTTTCGCAGAACACCTCGATTGAACTGGGTTACCGTTACCTGCGCAGCAATGCCAGTACCGAGATGAGTGAGCGCGGTGGCAGCAAGCAGGGGTCGCTGGACCTGACCAGCAGCGCCCAGACTTACCTGTCCGCCAACTACGCTTTCTGAAAAGCGTTGCGTGAGCGGCCTGCGCCGGATCAACCCGAGGGGCTGATCCGGCGTTGCCATGTTAGCTATCGAGGTGCGACGTTGCGCCTCTGGAGATGTTGATTTGCCCGGGAGAGCGTTATGAAACTGCTGGTCGTCGAAGATGAAGCGCTGCTGCGTCATCACCTGAAAACCCGCCTGACGGAGAGCGGCCATGTGGTCGAGTCCGTGGCTAACGCCGAGGAGGCGCTGTACCAGGCCGCGCAGTTCAACTTTGACCTGGCGGTGATCGACCTCGGGCTGCCGGGCATGAGCGGACTCGACCTGATCCGGCAGTTGCGCTCAGGTGGCAAAACCTTCCCGATCCTGATCCTCACCGCGCGTGGCAACTGGCAGGACAAGGTCGAAGGCCTGGCCGCCGGTGCCGACGATTACGTGGTCAAGCCATTTCAGTTCGAAGAACTGGAGGCTCGCCTGAATGCCTTGCTGCGCCGCTCCAGCGGCTTCACCCAGTCGACCATCGTTGCGGGTCCGTTGCTGCTGGACCTGAACCGCAAGCAGGCGTCCCTTGACGATCAGCCGTTGGCACTGACCGCGTATGAGTACCGCATTCTCGAATACCTGATGCGTCACCATCAGCAAGTGGTGCCCAAGGACCGCTTGATGGAACAGCTCTATCCGGATGATGACGAACGTGATCCGAATGTGATCGAGGTGCTGGTCGGTCGTCTGCGCCGCAAACTGGAGGGGCCGGGCGGGTTCAAACCGATCGACACCGTGCGCGGCCTGGGTTACCTGTTCAATGAGCGTTGCACTTGATCCGTTCACTGCGTATTCGATTGATGCTCGCTGCCACGTTGTTGGCGGTGTTGTTCATGCTGGCGTTGCTGCCGGCGATGCAGGGTGCCTTCAGCCTGGCGTTGCAAGACTCCATCGAGCAGCGTCTGGCATCGGACGTGACCACGTTGATCTCTGCCGCCCGGGTGGAGAACAACAGCCTGCAAATGCCGGTGCAACTGCCCGACGAACGCTTCAATCTCACCGACAGCCGATTGCTCGGTTACATCTATGACCGTGAGGGGAATCTGGTCTGGCGTTCGAAGGCGACCCGGGAAGAACACATCAATTACAAGCCGCGCTACGACGGACGTGGCAACGAGTTTGCGCGAATCCGCGAAGAAAATGGCCAGGAGTTCTTCGTCTACGACGTCGAGGTCAAGTTGCTCGGCGGCAAAAGTGCAGCCTTCAGCATCGTGGCACTGCAGCCGGTTCGTGAGTACGAACTGACCCTCGAAGGCCTGCGGGAAAATCTTTATCTGGGTTTTGGAGCGGCATTGCTGGTGCTGCTGGCGTTGTTGTGGATCGGACTGACTTGGGGCTTGCAGGCATTGCGGCGCTTGAGCCAGGAACTGGACCAGATCGAAGGTGGCACCCGCGAAAGCCTCAGTGAGGAACATCCCCGGGAATTGCTGCGTCTGACCGGTTCCCTCAATCGGTTGCTGCACAGTGAGCGTGAACAGCGCAGTCGCTACCGTGATTCCCTCGATGACCTGGCCCATAGCCTGAAAACGCCGCTGGCGGTGTTGCAAGGCGTCAGCGAAGACATGGCCCAGCGTCCGGAGGATCGCGATCAGGCCTGGGTTCTGCAAACCCAGATCGAACGCATGAGCCAGCAGATCAGCTACCAGTTGCAGCGCGCCAGCCTGCGCAAAAGCGGTCTGGTACGTCATCAGGTGCGCTTGCACCCGGTGCTGAAAAGCCTGTGCGACACGCTCGACAAGGTCTATCGCGACAAGCGCGTGTACGTCGCGTTCGACCTGCCCGACCCGTGCTACGTACCGATCGAGCAGGGCGCTCTATTGGAGATGATGGGCAACCTGCTGGAAAACGCCTATCGCCTGTGCCTGGGCGAAATACGCATCAGCGTGCATGAAACCCTCGGCGGCATCGAATTGTGTGTCGAGGACGACGGCCCCGGGGTACCACAGGATCAACGCGCACGGATTCTCGAGCGCGGCGAGCGCCTGGACCGTCAGCACCCGGGGCAGGGCATCGGCCTGGCGGTGGTCAAGGACATCATCGAGAGCTACAGCGCCAAGCTGACCCTGGGCGATTCACCGATGGGCGGGGCGGCGTTCCGGATTCACTTTCCGGCGGTTTGACCCGGAGTTCAGTTGTGCTCATTCGGGCCTCTTCGCGGGCCAGTGAGCACTCCAGATAAATTTGCTCTTGAGCCTCAGCTCTCCTGCGCCCGATAAGCCCCCGGCGTCAGCCCCGTCCACTTCTTGAACGCCCGGTGGAACGCCGATGGTTCGGAAAACCCCAGCTGCTCGGCGATCTGTTGCAACGACAGGTCAGCGCGGCTCAGGTGATAGATCGCGATGTCCCGGCGCAACTGGTCCTTCAATTCCTGAAAGCTCGAACCCTCTTCCCGCAAATGCCGACGCAAGGTCTGCGGGCTGATGTGCAGCTGCGTGGCTACGGTTTCCAGGTCGGGCCAGCGTGAACTGTCGCGACTGAGCAGGCGGCGCAAGCGGCTGCTCAAGCTGTCGCCATCGTCCGGGCGCGAGAGCAAGTCGGCAGGGGAGCGCTCGAGGAAATGCTTGAGAGTGCGTTCATCCTGCAACAGCGGCATGGCCAGGTAGCGGCTGTGAAACAACAGGCTGCTCTGGGGGCTGGAAAACTCGAGCGGGCAGGAAAACAGCAGGTCGTATTCGGCGCCGTGTTCCGGCCGGGGATAGCTGAACGTGGCCTGTTCCAGGCGAATGCGCTGGCCGATCAGCCAGCTGCCGAAACGGTGCCAGATCACCAGCAGGCTTTCGCTGAGGAAATGATCCGGGTCCCAAAGTTGCGAGTCGTCGAGGCTGAGGCGGACCCATTCATCTTCGCGGCTCAGGGTCAAACGCGGAGCCCCGGGGAATAGGCTATAAAACAATAAGCCACGATTGAGTGCCTTATCCAGGCTGCGGCAGTGAATCACGGCATGGCACATCATTGCGAAGCTGCCCGGCTTGCTTGGGGTTTGCCCGAATCCCAGGTACTCGTCGTCCAGTGCCAGCCATAAGGCCTGAATCAGTTGGGTGAATTGCTCTGGAGCGATGCGCGCCCGGGGCTCGTCCAGCAACTCGGGGCTGATCCCCAGTTGTTGTAGCAGGCCCGAAAAATCGTAGCCGTGCCGACGCGCACCACCAAGGGCGGCGCGGGCGAAATGACTGGCGATGGTGCGTTCGCGCATGACAGCAATTCTGACCGTTGAACGACGGATGGTAGCTGTGCACCGCGGACGTGAACAGGGCGGATATCCGCCAAATTGCAGGACGACTTTTAATGGAAGGGCGGAAATCCGCCACATGATTGTAACCGTCCGGTGACAGGGAAATCGCTGCGACCCCTGATATCAAAAGGCTTGCTGGGATTTTGCACAAGGTGGCACGGGCCTTGCGATACAACATGCAGATGCCTGCCGTTGCGCAGCTCGAAAAAACAAATCCCTCCAGTGCAGGAGGGTTCGCAATTGCGGTGTTGCGGGCAACAGCTGGATGTTGTCACCGGGCACCCTTGAGGAACTTTGCAATGACGACTCGTCAGCCACTGTATAAATCCCTGTATTTCCAGGTGATCGTTGCAATTGTCATCGGTATCGCACTGGGTCATTACTACCCGCAGCTCGGTGTGGCCGTTAAACCGTTGGGTGACGGGTTCATCAAGCTGATCAAAATGATCATCGCCCCGATCATTTTCTGTACCGTTGTCAGCGGTATCGCCGGCATGCAGACCATGAAGTCGGTCGGCAAGACCGGTGGCTATGCGCTGCTGTACTTCGAGATAGTTTCGACCATTGCCCTGCTGGTCGGCCTGGTCGTGGTCAACATCGTGCAGCCAGGCAATGGCATGCACATCGATGTCACCACCCTGGATGCCTCCAAGGTTGCCGCTTATGTTGCGGCTGGTGCTGACCAAAGCGTCGTCGGCTTCCTGCTGAACGTGATCCCGACCACCATCGTCGGCGCCTTCGCCACCGGCGACATCCTGCAAGTGCTGATGTTCTCGGTGATCTTCGGTTTCGCCCTGCATCGCCTGGGTGCCTACGGCAAGCCGCTGCTGGACTTCATCGATCGCTTCGCCCACGTGATGTTCAACATCATCAACATGATCATGAAGCTCGCGCCAATCGGTGCCTTCGGTGCCATGGCGTTCACCATCGGTGCCTACGGTGTCGGCTCGCTGGTGCAGCTGGGTCAACTGATGGCGTGCTTCTATATCACTTGCCTGCTGTTCATCCTGATCGTACTGGGTGGTATCGCTCGCGCCCACGGCTTCAGCGTTCTGAAAATGATCCGCTACATCCGTGAGGAACTGCTGATCGTGCTGGGCACTTCCTCTTCGGAGTCGGTGCTGCCACGCATGCTGATCAAGATGGAACGTCTGGGCGCGAAGAAATCCGTAGTAGGCCTGGTGATCCCGACCGGTTACTCGTTCAACCTCGACGGTACCGCCATCTACCTGACCATGGCCGCGGTGTTCATTGCCCAGGCCACCGACACCCACATGGACATCACGCACCAAATCACCCTGCTGGTGGTGTTGCTGCTGTCGTCCAAGGGCGCTGCGGGCGTGACCGGTAGCGGTTTCATCGTACTCGCTGCCACTCTGTCCGCCGTTGGCCACCTGCCGGTTGCCGGCTTGGCGCTGATCCTCGGCATCGACCGTTTCATGTCCGAAGCCCGTGCCCTGACCAACCTGATCGGCAACGCCGTTGCCACTGTCGTCGTGGCCAAGTGGGTCAAGGAACTGGACACCGACGTGCTGCAAGCGGAGCTGGCCTCGGGCGGTCGCGGCATTGCCGACGAGCCTAAAGACGATGTCTTGGGCCACGTCGAAGGGGCAACCCCGACGAACGCCAAGTAAGCCTTGTTGTAATGAAAAACCCGCTTCGGCGGGTTTTTTCATGCCCGGTGTTTGAGCACAACGGTCACTGCAGATGGCGCATAAGGTGATTGCCGCAATGCCAACGGCTGCCTAGGCTGGGTGCATCGTCAAGGGAGAACGCTCATGCTCGGTCCACTGGCATCACTCAAGGTTCTGGATTTCTCGACACTGTTGCCGGGGCCGTTCGCCTCGTTGCTGCTGGCGGACATGGGCGCCGAAGTGCTGCGCATCGAATCACCGACCCGCATGGATTTGTTGCGGGTGTTGCCGCCCCACGATCAAGGCGTGTCAGCCAGCCATGGCTACCTCAACCGCAACAAGCGCAGCCTCGCCCTGGATCTCAAGCAGCCTGAGGCGCTGGAGGTGATCAAGTCGTTGCTGCAGGACTACGACATCGTGCTCGAGCAGTTCCGCCCGGGTGTCATGGAGCGTCTGGGCCTGGGTTACGAAGCCCTGAAGGCGATCAATCCCAAATTGATTTATGTGTCGATCACCGGCTACGGCCAGACCGGCCCCTACAAGGATCGCGCCGGCCATGACATCAACTACCTGGCCTTGTCCGGGCTGGCGAGTTACACCGGCCGTGCCGACACTGGGCCGCTGCCGTTGGGCATGCAGGTGGCGGATGTCGCCGGTGGCTCGCTGCACGGGGTGATTGGCTTGTTGGCGGCAGTCATTGCCCGGCAACAAACCGGTCAGGGCCAGCACCTGGATGTCAGCATGACCGACTGCGCGTTCAGCCTGAATGCGATGGCCGGTGCCGGGTATCTGGCCTGTGGCGTCGAGCCGGGACCGGAAAACCAGGTGCTCAATGGCGGCAGCTTCTACGATTACTACCGCTCCCGGGATGGGCGCTGGCTTTCGGTGGGCAGCCTGGAACCGGCATTCATGAAACAGTTGTGCACGGCCTTGGGGCTGGAAGAACTGGCCGGCCTCGGTCTGTCACCGCAACTGGCGCATCAGCAACAGCTTAAGGGCGCGCTGAAGGTCGAATTCGAAAAGCATGACTTTGCCGAGTTGCTTGCGTTGTTCGCGGAGCTGGATGCTTGTGTCGAGCCAGTGTTGAGCCTGGGAGAAGCACTAAGTCATCCACAGTTGCAGGCGCGGGAGTTGGTGGTGCAAGTACCGCGGGGCGACGGATCAAGCCAGGCGCAGATGGCGTGCCCGCTGAAGTTTTCGCAAGGTTTGCCAGAACCGCGGCATGTTGGCTCGGCGTTGGGGCAGCATACCGATCAGGTGTTGGGGGAGTTGGGGTTTAGCGTCGAGCGAATAGAAGAGCTGCGGCGTGGCAAAGTGATTCTATAGCGCTGCAGAGGCCGCCATCGCGAGCAGGCCGATACAAATAGCGAGAGTCCCGCTATTCGACCCGCATCTCCCCACTGAACACCAGCGTATGGCGACACCGTCGACACAAGTACCTGCGTCCCTGGCGCACCAGGCTGTGGCGCTGGGCCGAGAACGGGAAGTCGCTGTCGGCGCACGGGCACTTGTAGATGTAGCGGGTCACGCTGCGGCGTTTGACGTCATAGGTGTGGCAGCGGTTGGGCGGCAGTTCGTATACGCCGCGCATGATCAATTGCCACTCTTCGCCATGGGGCTGGATGCGGTCGCCGAACAACTGATGGGCAATCAGGTGTGCGACTTCATGGGCTACGGTCTGTTTGAGGAAATCTTCGGCGTTTTCCCGATACAGCTGCGGGTTGAAGCGCAGCAGGTTCTCGTGCAAATGCGCGACACCGGCTTTTTGCCCGCGCAGCTTGAGGCTCACCACGGGGCGCTTGAAAGGTCGTTTGAAAAAGGATTCGGCTAGTTGGAAACAGTCTTCGACGCGGGAATTGAGTTGCTCGGGCATGCTTGATGGATCTCCAGAGCGGTCGAGTATGCCGCAACCCTTTGACCTTGCGAATCGCCAAGGTGCCGAATGGTCGTGTGCCTCCTCGTTCCTGAAGAATGAAAAGGCCGCCTTGCGGCGGCCTGTATCCTTGGTTTCTGATTATCAGTGGTGGGCGGCTAATTGGTGTAGACCGGCCCCACGCCGAGTCCCCAGACAATCACAGTGAACGCCATGATGGCGACCAGCACCACCAGGCCTACGGCGAGCACCGAACTTGAAAACAGAAAGCCCTCGTCAGATGGAATGTTCATGAATGTCGGTAAGCCCACGTACAGCAAGTACACCGTGTAGCAGATGGCTGCGGTGCCGACGATCATCCCCAGCCACAAGTGCGGGTACAAGGCGGCGAGGCCGCCGATGAACAACGGTGTAGCGGTGTAGGTCGCAAACGCAATGCAGCGGGCCAGGCTTGGGTTGGCGTCATAGGTGCGGGCCATCCAGTGAATGAATGCGCCCATTACCGCAACACCGCCGAGCATCGCCACGTACGACATGATCGTCATCCATATCGCGCTTTCTACGGTCAGCATCACGGGAGCCCGATTGCCGATGACCCAGCCAACCTGTGTGGTGCCTATGAAGGCAGACACGGCGGGGATTGCCGCCAGGATCAGCGTATGGGTCAGGTACATGTGGCTGATGCTTTCCTCCTGGTCGCCACGGATCTCTTTCCATTCTTGGTCAGGGTGGGTGAAGAGCCCCACTACGTGATGGATCATGCCAGTCACTCCTCTTTTTTACCGTCGCCCCCCAGTGGAGCGCCTACGGGCCAATGCGGCCAAGCAAGTCACAGGTCTGTAATTTTCATGAGACCTTATGTCGCAGTATAGGGAGGAGTTTCCCCAGAAGGAGTAGGGGCTTTAGAGCAAATCGCGCTGTAAACACAATTGTTAATCGCCGCCGGGTCTGTGGCGAACAGCCCTTTTGGCGAGGCACTTCGCCCCTGAGGTGTTTTTGCGTAAAATGCCCGCCTTTCGTCACACCTCACGGATTTCGCGTCATGGGCACTCTCACGGTCAACCAGAACAAACTGCAAAAGCGCCTTCGCCGACTGGCCGGTGAGGCGGTTGCCGATTTCAACATGATTGAAGACGGCGACAAGGTCATGGTCTGCCTGTCCGGTGGCAAGGACAGCTACACCATGCTCGATGTGCTGATGCACTTGCAGAAGGTCGCGCCGATCAAGTTCGAGATCGTGGCCGTGAACATGGACCAGAAGCAGCCGGGCTTTCCGGAGCACGTGCTGCCGGCCTACCTGAAAGAACTGGGTATCGAGTACCACATCGTCGAGAAAGACACTTACTCGGTGGTCAAGGAGCTGATTCCGGAAGGCAAGACCACTTGCTCGCTGTGCTCGCGCCTGCGTCGCGGTACGCTCTACACCTTTGCCGATGAAATCGGCGCGACCAAGATGGCCCTCGGTCACCACCGCGACGACATCGTCGAAACGTTCTTCCTGAACATGTTCTTCAACGGTTCGCTCAAGGCCATGCCACCGAAGCTGCGCGCCGACGATGGGCGTAACGTGGTGATCCGCCCGCTGGCCTACTGCAACGAAAAAGACATCCAGGCCTACTCGGACTTCAAGCAATTCCCGATCATTCCGTGCAACCTCTGCGGCTCCCAGGAAAACCTGCAGCGTCAGGTGGTCAAGGAAATGCTGCAGGACTGGGAGCGCAAGACTCCGGGCCGTACCGAGAGCATTTTCCGCAGCCTGCAGAACGTGATCCCGTCGCAACTGGCGGATCGCAACCTGTTCGACTTCACCAGCCTCAAGATCGACGAGTCCGCGGCTTCGCGCTTCGTCAACGTGGTCAACCTCTGATTAAAACTGTGGGAGCAAACCCGCTCCCACATCAGGTTTTTCGTTTTACTCCTCAGGAGAGGGCATGCGCGACTACAAGTGGCTGAACGAATACTGCTTGAACCGCTTCGGTTCGGCCGCTGAACTGGAAGCCCATCTGCCCGTTCCCAAGACTCCCGAGCAACTGCGCAAGATCAGCGACGATCGCTACCTCTCGATGATGGCGCTACGGGTATTCCGCGCCGGGCTCAAGCACAGCCTGGTGGATGCCAAGTGGCCGGCCTTCGAAGAAGTGTTCTTCAGGTTCGACCCGGAAAAAGTCGTGCTGATGAGTGCCGAGCACCTTGAGCGCCTGATGCAGGACACGCGGATCATCCGTCACCTGGGCAAGCTCAAGAGTGTGCCGCGCAATGCGCAGTTCATTCTGGACGTGGCCCATGAAAAGGGCAGCTTCGGCGCGTTGATCGCGGACTGGCCGGTGACCGATATCGTCGGGCTCTGGACCTTCCTGAAAAAACGCGGACATCAGTTGGGCGGGCTGTCCGCCCCGCGCTTCCTGCGAATGATCGGCAAAGATACCTTTGTACCAAGCTATGACGTGGTGGCGGCATTGAATGCGCAGGACATCATCGACAAGGTGCCGAGCAGTCTGCGTGACCTGGCTTTGGTGCAGGACGTGTTCAACCAGTGGCACGAGGAAAGTGGCGGGCGGCCGATGAGCCAGATTTCGATGATGCTGGCCTACACCGTCAATCATTGAAACCGAGTCGCACCCATCGCTGGCAAGCCAGCTCCTACAAGTTCACCGCATACCCTGTAGGAGCTGGCTTGCCAGCGAAGGCGTCCGGTCAGGCGATAGAAATCTCGCCCTCGCCAGCCAGCTTGCGATTCAACTGATACCGCCACCGCACATACAACAGCGCCGAGCAGAACACCGCCAGGCTCGCGCCCATCTCCAGCAAACCGAAGATTTGCCGGTTCGGGTCGTAGGCAGCCAATGCGCCCTTGATGAAATACAGGTTCACCACAAAGCACATCCACGAATGCCCGCGAGGGCTGCCGAGGATCATCCCCGGCGCCAGGATCAGCAGTGGCACCAGCTCGATCAACAGAATCACCCAAGGCCGTGCACCATGCAGGTCGGCGATGGCAAGGTAGTAAACGCAAAGCAACCCGACCAGGCCGATAAAACACAGCAGGCTGATAACGCGCATCGCCTTGACGCGTGGTTCGAGCCATTCGAGTGCGGGCAGAATCTTCGGCTTCCTGGCCACCCTCAGCCCTCCAGTTTCTGTGCAGTCTTCGCCAGGCGCATACCCAGCGCGCGGCACAGCGCCACTTCATGGGCATCCAGGCCGCTCTTGCCGTCGGCACCGGCGTGGTGGCTGGCGCCGTATGGCGTGCCTCCGCCCTGGGTTTCCAGCAGTGCCGATTCGCTGTACGGCAGGCCGGTGATCAGCATGCCGTGGTGCAACAACGGCAGCATCATCGACAGCAGGGTCGTCTCCTGGCCGCCGTGCAGGCTCGCCGTGGAGGTGAATACACCCGCCGGTTTGCCCACCAGGGCACCGGTCAGCCACAGGTTGCTGGTGCCGTCGAGAAAATACTTGAGCGGCGCGGCCATGTTGCCGAAGCGGGTCGGGCTGCCGAGTGCCAGGCCGGCGCAGTTCTTCAGGTCGTCGAGGCTGGCATAAAGCGCACCTTCGTCGGGAATCTCCGGCGAAACGGCTTCGCACTCGGTGGAAATCGCCGGCACCGTGCGCAGGCGGGCCTCAAGCCCGGCCTGTTCGACGCCACGGGCAATCTGCCGGGCCATCTCGTTGGTCGAGCCGCTGCGGCTGTAGTACAGAACCAGAATGTAGGGCGCACTCATGGCAACAGTTCCAGGATCTGCTCCGGTGGGCGGCCAATGATGGCTTTGTCACCGACTTCGAGAATCGGTCGCTCCATCAGTTTCGGGTGGGCGGCGATGGCGGCAATCAATTGCGCTTCGCTCAGGCTGCTGTTGGCCAGGTCGAGGGTTTTGTACTCGTCCTCGCCGGTGCGCAGCAATTGCCGGGCGTTGATCCCGAGTTTGCCGAGCAGGCTCTGGATTTGCGCGGCGTCCAGCGGAGTGTCCAGGTAACGGACCACGGTCGGGGTCAGGCCACGGGCTTCAAGCAGTTCGAGCGCACCGCGGGATTTCGAGCAGCGCGGGTTGTGATAAAGCGTCAGATCGGTCATGAGCGGGTCGCATCTTGCGTAAGGTGGCGGCTATTCTAACTGTGCAGCGCGCAATCCAGAACTGTGAGAGGCGATGGGTCGCAGGTGCATTCAATTTTTGACAAGGAACACGACATGACAAGGCGACTGGCAGCAGCATTGGCGATCATCGGAGCGTTGATGCTGGGGGGCTGCGGTAATGACTATGGCATCGACCAGGACGGCCACAAGATCGCCTCCGACCGACTGGACGGCAAATGGCTGGTACTCAACTACTGGGCTGAATGGTGCGGGCCTTGCCGTACCGAGATCCCGCAATTGAACACCCTGGCCGAGCAGCTCAAGGACAGGAAAATCGGTGTGTTCGGGGTCAACTTCGACAATGTCCAGGGGCAGGAGTTGAAGGGCGCGAGCGAAAAACTGGGGATCAGGTTCACGGTGCTGGCCCAGGACCCTTCCGAACTGTTCGAGCTGCCGCGCAGCGAGGCGTTGCCGGTGACGTACATCATCGATAACAAGGGCAAGGTGCGTGAGCAGTTGATGGGTGAACAGACGGCGGCGGGGGTGATGGCGAAGCTTGAGGCGTTGCAGGCGAAGAATTGACCTTGCAGGAGCCGGCTTGCCGGCGATAGGGGCGTGTCAGACACAGCAATGCAGATGGGTTCGCCGCCATCGCCGGCAAGCCGGGCTCCTACAGGTTTACGATCAACCCTCCTCGAGCCACCAACGCAGCGGCTTGCCTTCGGCTGGCCAGAAGCGGATTTGTTCGATCGGGGAGACGTCCCAGCGCTGGACGTCTTCCAGGGCCTGCAGGAAGCGTTTTTCCTGTTCCATCAGCGCCGGCGCACACAGTTTGCGGGTGCTGCCGATTTTGCCGAAGGTCAGTTTTTCGCCATCAAGGGTGTACGGCGCGAACCAGTGGTTGCAGCCGCCATTGCCGTAGGCCCGGCCGTCCTCACCGAGGGTGATGGTCAGATGGCTGTAGTCCATCAACGGCCGCTCGCCGATCCATTCCAGAATGTAGCTGCGATTGTGTTCAAGTTGCACCGGCTCGGCGGCGCAGCCCAGCAGGCTGGCGCCGACCATCGTGGTCAGAGCAAGGCGTTTCATCACGCAGGCTCCTGGCATTTCGGGCACAGGTGTTTCTCGCCAACGGTGGTCCAGCCCAGCTCGGCAATGCGCGCGGTGGCGGCAGGCTTTTCGGCCTTGTTGCCCAGTTTGGCATCGACGGCGAATTCGAAGCTCAGTTCTTTGGCGCAGCTGTCGCAGTTCACTTGCCAGGTGTGGATCGCCAGTTCGCCGAACACCGGGCCACTGGCAACCGCGACCCATTGGCCGGGCGGGTTGATCAGGTGGCGAACCGTTTCGACGGTCAGGCGCATGGACAAGTCCTTGGCGCCCTTGAGGGTCACGACCAGCACGTCGTTGTTGCGAATCGAGCCACCGTTGCCGGTGACCTGATAACGCCCCGGCACCAGGGCGCGGCATTCGGTGAGGGTGTGTTGCGGGTTCATCAGGCTGTAGCGGAAATCGTGTTCGACCATGGGTCCTCCAAATATGCGCGATATGCTAGCACGGGCTTGCACGCCGCATCGCGCAGGCAGATGACCTTCGATCCGTTTCAGTCTCCTGTCACCAGGTTTTCCGGGGTGCCGGTCGCCCAGGCTGCAATATTGCGCAACGTAGTAGCGGCAATCGCGTCCAGCGCTTCGCGGGTCAGAAAGGCCTGGTGCGCGGTGACGATCACGTTGGGGAAGGTCAACAGCCGTGCCAGCACATCGTCTTGCAGCGGCAGGTCGGAGCGGTCCTCGAAGAACAGTTGCGCCTCTTCCTCATACACGTCCAGTCCCAGGTAACCCAGGCGACCGTCTTTCAAGGCGTCGATCAGCGCGGGGGTGTCCACCAGGCCACCACGCCCGGTATTGATCAGCATCGCGCCCGGTTGCATCTGCGCCAGTGATGCACGGTTGATCAAGTGCTTGCTCTGTTCGTTGAGCGGGCAGTGCAGGCTGATGATCTGCGATTCGGCCAACAGTTGCGGCAGGCTCAGGTAGCGCGCGCCGAGGGCTTCGACCTGCGGGTTGGGGTAGGGGTCACAGGCCAGTAACCGGCAGCCAAACCCGTTCATGATCTTTGCGAATGTGGCGCCAATCTGCCCGGTGCCAACCACGCCGACAGTCTTGCCCACCAAGTCGAAACCGGTCAGCCCCTGCAGTCTGAAATCCCCTTCGCGGGTGCGGTTGTAGGCGCGGTGCAGACGCCGGTTGAGCGCGAGGATCAGCGCCACCGCGTGTTCGGCCACGGCGTGGGGCGAATAGGCCGGGACGCGCACGATGGCCAGCCCCAGACGCTTTGCCGTCGGCAAGTCGACGTGGTTGTAACCGGCCGAGCGCAAGGCGATCAGGCGTGTGCCTCCAGCGGCCAGGCGTTCGAGCACCGCCGCGCCGAGGTCATCATTGATGAACGCGCAGACCGCTTCATATCCTTGAGCGAGCGCCACGGTGTCGAGGCTCAGGCGCGCAGGCTGAAAGTGCAGCTCGATGCCGGCCGGTTGCCCGGCCGCAAGAAAACTGTCGCGGTCGTAGTTCTGGCTGCTGAAAAGAATCGTACGCATGATTTCCTCCTTGTCCCAATCCCGTAGGAGCCGGCTTGCCGGCGAAGGCGGCCTCAAGGGCTACGTAGATTTTGAGGCCGTCATCGCCGGCAAGCCGGCTCCTACAGTGTTTGTGGTGAGTTTGCGCTGATGTTCAATCCGCGCGATTGCGCTGCATCAAGCATTCATGCGCGCCTGGGCTGCCAGCCGATTGATCGCCCGGTCGAGCTCATCAAGTGCCACGCCAGCTTTCGGGTCCTGTTGCTTGAGCAGGGTTTCGCTGCGCTGGCAGGCCGCTCGCAATTGCGGTACGCCGCAGTAACGCGTCGCGCCATGCAGGCGATGGACTCGTTCGATCAGGGCGTTGTGGTCATTGCTTTGCCGAGCAAGACGGATGGCTTCGCGGTCAGCCTCCAGGGAGGCCAGCAGCATCGCCAGCATGTCCGCAGCCAGGTCAGCCTTGCCGGCGGCCAGGCGCAATCCTTCCTCGTGGTCGAGCACCGACAGGTCATGGGCGCCGCCATGCCCATCGCCGGAGCGCTCCGGGCTGTGGTTGCGCAGCGCCAGGCCGCTCCACTTCAACACCACCTGCGCCAATTGCCGTTCACTGATCGGTTTGGTCAGGTAGTCGTCCATGCCGCTTTGCAGCAGCGCGCGTTTTTCGTTGGCCATGGCGTGGGCGGTGAGGGCCACGATCGGCAGTGGCGTGCAATGCCGTTCGCTTTCCCACTGACGGATCGCCTCGGTGCTTTGGCGGCCGTCCATGCCAGGCATCTGCACGTCCATCAACACCAGGTCGAATGTCTCGTTCTGTACCGCCTTGACGGCGGCATAACCACTTTCCACCGCGAGTACCTTGGCGCCCATGTCTTCGAGCAGCGTCTGTACCAACATCAGGTTGGCCGGGTTGTCGTCGACGCATAGCACCTTCGGGGCACGGCTGGGCACCGGTTCGCCCGGCTCGCTGCGCATCGGACGCGGGCTGACCAGGTCAGACAGGGAGCGTCGCAGCTTGCGGGTGCAGGCCGGTTTCGCCTGGAGCTGGCTGTGGGGGTTGGGCACGGAAAGATGGAACAGCGTCTGTTCCGTGGTCGGGCACAGCACCAGCACTTTGCAGCCAAGATGCTCAAGGTCCCAGATGTGTTGATTGAGGCGCTCCGGCGGCATGTCGTTGCTGGTGATGCCGAGCACGGCGAGGTCGATCGCCTGCTCGGTCTGGTGGGCGGCGGTGACGCCATTGGTCAGGCTTTCCAGGGTATTGAACGGCGTGGTGCTGAGGCCGCAGTCTTCCAGTTGATGCTGCAGCGCCTGCCGCGCCAGCTCGTGGTTTTCCAGCACCGCCACCCGGCGCCCGAGCAAGGGCGCGGCGGGCAGGTCTTCGGCATCGTCGCGGGTTTTTGGCAGGCTCAGGCTGATCCAGAATTCCGACCCTTCCCCAGGCGTGCTGTCGACGCCGATCTCGCCGCCCATCTGTTCGATCAGGCGCTTGGAAATCACCAGGCCCAGGCCAGTGCCACCGGGTTGACGCGACAGCGAGTTGTCGGCCTGGCTGAAAGCCTGGAACAGGGCGCGCACGTCCTGGTTCGACAGACCGATGCCGGTATCCTGAATGCTGATGCGCAACTGCACAGTGTCTTCGTGCTCTTCTTCGAGCATGGCTCGGGCGATGATGGTGCCCTCGCGGGTGAACTTGATCGCGTTGCTCACCAGGTTCGTCAGGATCTGCTTGAGCCGCAACGGGTCGCCCACCAGTGACAGCGGTGTGTCCCGGTACACCAGGCTCACCAGTTCCAACTGCTTGGCGTGGGCGGCCGGGGCGAGGATGGTCAAGGTGTCCTGCAGCAGGTCGCGCAGGTTGAACGGAATATGGTCAAGCACCAACTTGCCGGCCTCGATTTTCGAGAAGTCGAGAATCTCGTTGATGATGCCCAGCAGGCTGTCGGCGGATTTTTCGATGGTATCCAGATAGTCGAGCTGGCGTGGGGTGAGTTCGCTTTTTTGCAGCAGATGGGTAAAGCCGAGAATGCCATTGAGCGGCGTGCGGATTTCATGACTCATGTTGGCCAGAAATTCGGACTTGATCCGGCTCGCTTCCAGGGCTTCCTTGCGCGCCAGGTCCAGCTCGATGTTCTGGATCTCGATGGTTTCCAGGTTCTGGCGCACGTCTTCGGTGGCCTGGTCGATGCTGTGCTGCAATTCTTCCTGGGCGTTTTGCAGGGTGCCGGCCATGCGATTGATGCCGGAAGCCAGCTCATCCAGCTCCTGACTGCCGAGGGGCGGCAAGCGGGTTTCCAGATGACCGTCCTTGAGTTGAGCCACAGCCTGCTTGATCTGGCTCAGTGGCCGATTGATCGTGCGACCCATGCGCAGGGCCAGCAGCGCCGCACCCACCAGTCCCGCACTGATCAACATCAGGCTGGCGAACAGGCTGCGGTAACCGCGCAACAGCATGCCGTTATGGGACAATTCAAGTTCGACCCAGCCCAGCAGGCGGTCGGCTTCTTCGGGAATCAGGTCGCCTGCCAGGTTGCGGTGTTTGCCGAATACCGGCAGCAGATAGCGGGTCGCATCGTTGCCACTGCGGCGCAGCATCTGCGTACCAGTGCCGGAGGGCGTCTGATTGAGCATGGTCGGGCCGGCGTGGGCCAGCAGCGTGCGATCGGGAGACAGGAAGGTCACGGCCCGTACGTCGGTTTGTTCCAAGGCCTGGGTGGCGATGCGTTCGAGCAGATCGTTGTCCTGATGGGCCATCGCTGTCGCCGCCAGTGGAGCCAACTGCTCGGCGATCATTTCGCCGCGCTGCATGAGTTGGGAGTGCAGGTCAGCCTGTTGCATCCAGGTAAAATACCCCCCCAGCACCAACGCCATCAGGCTGGTTGGCAACAGGGTCAGCAACAGCACGCGGCCTTTGATTCCCAGTTTCTTGAGCACGCCTCTCTCCTGCATCCCGCTGCTTATTTATAGACCGGCACATGCATCCACCATGCACCACTTGCGCAGTGTAGCGATTTGCTCGCGGGCAATCTTCGTAAAAATGGTGCCGTCATTCGTCGGCCCGGGCGGCTCATGGGTGATACGGATAAACCGTGGGTTGCCCCTGGCGTGGCAATCTTGAATAATCACCTCAACTGAGAATTGTTTGCAGATAGTCATGACTCCCATCACTGCCGGCCTCCCCCGAATCCTGTCCATCGAAGACGACCTTGTGCTCGGCGCCTACGTCCATGAGCACCTGGACCGCAGTGGCTTCCAGGTGACCTGGTGCCAGAACGGCCAGGAGGGCCTGGACATTGCCCGCCGGCAACCTTTCGACGTGGTGCTGATGGATGTTCTGCTGCCGGGCATGGACGGCCTGGCGGTACTGACCGAGTTGCGCCAGAGCCATTCCACCCCGGTGCTGCTGATGTCGGCGCTCGGTGCCGAGGCCGATCGCATCAGCGGCTTTCGCCTGGGGGCCGATGATTACCTGCCAAAGCCTTTCAGCATGGTGGAGTTGCGGGTACGTATCGAAGCCATTCTGCGGCGGGTGGCCCTCGACCGGCGGCCCGCACCCGCAGTGCCGGCCCCTTCGATGGATAGCCTGCGTTTCGACGATGAACGCTTCGAGGTCTTTTATGGCGAACAGGCCGGCGGCCTGACCCGCAGCGAGTATCGGTTGCTGGAGACGCTGCACCGCAGCACCGACGAAGTATTGAGCAAAGCCTTCCTTTATCAACAGGTGCTGCAGCGCGGTTACGCGGCCCATGACCGCAGCCTGGACATGCACATCAGCCAGATCCGCCGCAAGCTCAAGGCCATTGGCTACACCGAGCGCGAAGTGCGCACGGTATGGGGCAAGGGCTACATCCTGAGCGCCGCCGATGAAATGTAACTTGCCGGGCAGGCATTCGCTGTTCTGGAAGCTTGCTTGCCTATTGGTTGCGTTCTGCTTGTTGATGATCTGGCTCAGCTGGTCCTGGGGACGCTATATGGAGGAACGCAACCAGTTCCTCTCGGATGAAGCCCGCGGCACCCTGACGGGCTATGCCGCCGAAGCCGAGCAGGCGTGGCAGCAGCGCCAGAGCGCCGGTGTCGATGATTGGCTGCATGGCATGTATCAGCGGGAAAAAGGCTGGGTCGGTGTCGTCGGTGGTGATTTGCAGTCCTTGAGCAACCAATCGCTGACGGACAAGGAAGTCGAACGCCTGACTTTTTTGCGCGGCCTCGATTGGCCGGTCCACAAGAAAGGCCGGCCGTGGATGCGCATACCGTTTCCCGGCGACCCGTCCGCCGGCAGCCTGGTGATCGAACTGCCCAAGCGCTTTGTGCCGGGGCATTACCGGGTGTTCTGGCGCGTGATCACCAACGGCGTGATTCCGGGGTTGTTCACCTTGCTGCTGTGCGTCGGCCTGTATCGCTTGCTGGTGGTGCCGCTCAACAGCCTGCGTGAACAGGCCAATGCCTGGCGTGCCGATCAGCTGAGCGTACGGCTGTCGACCCGGACCACTAATCGCTCGGATGAACTCGGCGAGTTGGGCAGGGCGTTCGATCACATGTCTGAACGCCTGCAAAGCACCGTGGCCTTGCAGCAGCAACTGCTGCGCGATTTGTCTCACGAATTGCGTACGCCCTTGAGTCGCCTGCGGGTGGCCAGTGAAAGTGAGCAGGGACTGGAGCTCTTGCGCGAACGTATCGGCCGTGAGGTCGATGGCATGCAGCGCCTGGTGGAAGACACGCTGCAGCTGGCATGGCTGGACACCGAGCGCACCCGATTGCCCGACGAAGCGATCCAGATCCAGGCCCTGTGGGAAATGCTCACGGAGAATGCCTGCTATGAAAGTGGCTGGCCCGATACCCGGCTGCAATGCACGGTGGATGCATCCTGCTGGGTGCGAGGTCATCTCAACACCCTGGCCCAGGCACTGGAAAACATTCTGCGTAATGCGATTCGGCATTCGCCGACCGGAGGCATTGTCCAATTGGGCGGGCGGCGTGATGGCGATTGCTGGCACCTGTGGCTGGAGGATCACGGCGGCGGTGTGGCGGAAGCTGATCTGGAACGGATCTTCCTGCCATTCACCCGACTTGACGGTTCGCGGCCGGGGGATGGTGGGTTTGGCTTGGGGTTGAGTATCGCCAGGAACGCGATGCAGCGTCAGGGCGGGAAGCTTTGGGCGCAGAACACCGGGAATGGGTTGCGGATGAATATGCGGTTGGTGGCGGAGGATGGCGATCCCACATTGACCGTGCTCCAACCGCAAAACCCATGATCACCCCGGTACCCTGTGGGAGTGGGCTTGCCCGCGATGAGGCACTCACTCCCACCACAACAACCCCTGTTTTTCACACTCCGAGTGGCACCGCGACTTGCCGCTTGCAGCTCAAAACCTGTCGCTTATTCCCATAAACCATAAGCACCACACTTTGCGTGATATGGCCTGCGAACGTTTGCCGGTATGATAGTCGCCCCCGCAGTCTGGATTGCGAATACGCCATGACCTTGCAGTACCCAACCATCGCCGATTGCGTCGGCAACACTCCGCTGGTCCGTTTGCAGCGCCTGCCCGGCGCCACCAGCAATACCCTATTGCTCAAGCTCGAAGGGAACAACCCGGCGGGTTCGGTCAAGGACCGTCCGGCGCTGTCGATGATCACCCGCGCCGAATTGCGCGGGCAGATCCACGCTGGCGATACGCTGATCGAAGCGACCTCGGGCAACACCGGGATCGCCCTGGCCATGGCCGCCGCGATCAAGGGTTACAAGATGATCCTGATCATGCCGGACAACTCCAGTGCCGAACGCAAGGCGGCCATGACGGCCTATGGCGCCGAGCTGATTCTGGTCAGCCAGGAACAAGGCATGGAAGGCGCCCGTGACCTTGCGCAGAAGATGGAAGCCGAAGGTCGCGGCAAGGTACTGGATCAGTTCGCCAACGGTGACAACCCCGAGGCGCACTACACTGGCACCGGCCCGGAAATCTGGCGCCAGACCCAGGGCACCATCACCCATTTCGTCAGCTCCATGGGCACCACCGGTACCATCATGGGCGTCTCGCGCTACTTGAAAGAGCAGAACGACAAGGTGCAGATCATCGGTCTGCAACCCATGGAAGGTTCGGCGATTCCAGGCATCCGTCGCTGGCCCCAGGAATACCTGCCGAAGATCTACCAGGCCGATCGTGTGGACCGCATTGTCGACATGGCTCAGAGCGAAGCCGAAGACGTGACCCGTCGTCTGGCTCGCGAAGAAGGCATCTTCTGTGGCGTGTCGTCGGGTGGTGCGGTGGCAGCCATGCTGCGCCTGTCCCGGGAAGTTGAAAACGCGGTGATCGTCGCGATCATCTGCGACCGCGGCGACCGCTACTTGTCGACCGGCATTTTCGACGCGCCCAACTGATGGCCAAGCATGAAAGAGGCCTGCGCTTCCAGCCCACCGGCGGCAGCAAGGCCCCGCAAATCCCGACCGGCAAAAAGCAGCGCCTGACCATCGAGCGCCTGGCCAATGACGGTCGCGGCATCGCGTTTTTCGAAGGCCGCACCTGGTTCGTCATTGGCGCGTTGGCCGGCGAAGAAATCGAGGCGCGGGTGCTCGGTGCCCACGGCAAAGTGGTCGAGGCGCGGACCGAGCGGGTGTTCACGGCCAGCGAATTGCGCCGCCCGGCGCCGTGCGCCCATGCCGGCCGTTGCGGCGGTTGCAGCGTGCAGCATTTGCCTCACAACGAACAACTTGCCCTGAAACAGCGCATGCTCGCCGAGCAGTTGGCGAAGGTCGCGGGCGTCGAACCCGAAGAGTGGGCGGCGCCATTGAGCGGTGCGGAGTTCGCTTACCGACGTCGCGCCCGTGTGGCGGTGCGCTGGGACATGAAGGCGAAAAAACTCGAAGTCGGGTTCCGCGCCGCCGGCAGCCAGGACATCGTGGCCATCGATGATTGCCCGGTGCTGGTACAGCCTTTGCAACCGATCATGAGCCGTCTGCCGGAGATGCTGCGACGCTTGAGCAAACCTCAGGCACTCGGGCATGTGGAGTTGTTCAGCGGCTCGACGTTGGCGGTTTTGCTGCGGCACATGGCGCCGTTGTCCGACGCCGACCTGACGATCCTCAAGGAATTCTGCGCGTTCCACGAAGCCCAGTTGTGGCTGCATGGCGATGGTGAACCGCAGCCGGTCGAGGCCGGTCAGTCGTTGGGCTATCGCCTTGAACAGTGGGATCTGGAACTGGCGTATCGTCCCGGGGATTTCATCCAGGTCAACGCCGGAGTCAACGAAGCAATGGTCGCCCAGGCGCTGGACTGGTTGAAGCCGACAGCGGATGAGCGTGTACTCGACCTGTTCTGTGGCCTGGGCAACTTTGCCTTGCCGCTGGCCAAAGCCGCTCGTGAAGTGGTGGCGGTGGAAGGCGTGCAGGTGATGGTCGAGCGGGCCGCGGCGAATGCCGCTAGCAATAATCTGCATAACGCGAAGTTTTTTCAGGCCGATTTATCCCAGCCTTTGACGGACGCCGAATGGGCCGCCGAAGGCTTTTGTGCGGTACTCTTGGACCCACCGCGTGACGGTGCTTTCGAGGTTGTGCGCAAGCTCAAGACCCTGGGCGCCGAACGGTTGGTGTACGTGTCGTGCAACCCGGCGACTCTGGCGCGCGATACGGTCGAATTGATCAAGCAGGGCTACCGGTTAAAACGTGCCGGGATTCTCGATATGTTTCCTCAAACGGCACATGTCGAGGCCATGGCGTTATTTGAAGCGAGCTAGGATGCTCGTCTGGTCCGACTGGCCCGCCCGTGCAGCCGCGCACCAGCCCGACGTGGGCTCACAGGCAACGAAGGTCAGCGATTTGACGCATTGAATCTGCGTCGTAGGGAAGGTAAGCAAGATGGTACAGGTGAGAGCACACCAGCCGATCAACACCGACGGCAGTATCAATCTCGAGGCTTGGCTCGATCACGCGGTGAGTGTCGACCTGGCACTGGATCGCGAAGCCTTGAAAGAAGCCTGCGAGTACGCTCGCGAGGCCGAACAACAAGCCAATGCGGCACAGAATCTGTGGTCGGAAGGTAACTCGACTTTCCGTACCGGCCTTGAGATCGCCGAGATCCTCGCCGATCTCAAGCTCGATCAGGATTCACTGGTCGCCGCGATCCTGTATCGAGGCGTGCGCGAAGGCCAGATCAAGTTGCCGGCGGTCAGCCAGCGCTTCGGTCCGGTGGTGGCCAAGCTCATCGACGGCGTGCAGCGCATGGCCGCGATCAGCGACAGCCTGAGCCCGCGCAAATCCCTGGTGCTGGGCACCCAGGGCCAGGTTGAAAACCTGCGCAAGATGCTGGTGGCCATGGTCGACGACGTTCGCGTCGCCCTGATCAAACTGGCCGAGCGCACTTGCGCAATCCGTGCGGTGAAAACCGCAGACGATGAAAAGCGCAACCGTGTGGCCCGTGAAGTCTTCGACATCTACGCGCCACTGGCCCATCGCCTGGGTATCGGTCACATCAAGTGGGAGCTGGAGGACTTGTCCTTCCGCTACCTGGAGCCGGACCAGTACAAGCAGATCGCCAAGTTGCTCCATGAGCGGCGACTGGATCGCGAACGCTTCATCAGCGACGTGATGAGCCAGCTGAAAAACGAATTGCAGGCCACCGGCGTCGATGCCGACATCAGCGGTCGGGCCAAACACATCTATTCGATCTGGCGCAAAATGCAGCGCAAGGGTCTGGAGTTCAGCCAGATCTACGACGTGCGTGCCGTTCGCGTGCTGGTGCCGGAAATGCGCGATTGCTACACCGCGCTCGGCATCGTCCACACCCTGTGGCGACACATCCCGAAAGAGTTCGACGACTACATCGCCAACCCCAAGGAAAACGGTTATCGCTCGCTGCACACGGCGGTGATCGGGCCCGAGGGCAAGGTGCTGGAAGTGCAGATCCGCACTCACTCGATGCATGAGGAGGCCGAACTCGGCGTGTGCGCGCACTGGCGCTACAAGGGTACCGACGTCAAGTCCGGCTCCAATCACTATGAAGAGAAAATCTCCTGGCTGCGTCAGGTCCTTGAGTGGCATGAAGAACTGGGCGACATCGGTGGCCTGGCGGAACAGCTGCGGGTCGATATCGAGCCGGACCGAGTCTACATCTTCACCCCGGACGGTCACGCCATCGACTTGCCGAAGGGCGCGACGCCGCTGGACTTCGCCTACCGCGTACACACCGAAATCGGTCACAACTGCCGCGGCGCCAAGATCAACGGGCGTATCGTACCGCTCAACTACAGCCTGCAAACCGGTGAACAGGTCGAGATCATCACCAGCAAGCACGGCACCCCGAGCCGCGACTGGCTGAACCCGAACCTGGGTTACGTCACCACGTCGCGGGCACGGGCGAAGATCGTTCACTGGTTCAAGTTGCAGGCGCGTGACCAGAACGTCGCGGCTGGTAAAACGCTGCTTGAGCGCGAACTCAATCGCCTCGGTTTGCCTGCGGTGGATTTCGACAAGCTGGCCGACAAAGCCAACATGAAAACCGCCGAAGACCTGTTCGCTGCCCTCGGTGCCGGGGATTTGCGCCTGGCGCAACTGGTCAACCTGGCGCAGCAACTGGTCGAGCCGGAGCGCGGCAACGAACAGCTGGAACTGATACCGCGCAAGGCCACCGGCTACAAGCCGGGCAAGCGCGGCGATATCCAGATCCAGGGTGTTGGCAACCTGATGACCCAGATGGCCGGCTGCTGCCAGCCATTGCCGGGCGATGCAATCGTCGGCTACATCACCCAGGGCCGTGGCGTCAGTATTCACCGCCAGGACTGCGCCTCGGTGCTGCAACTGGCCGGACGCGAGCCCGAGCGAATCATCCAAGTCAGCTGGGGGCCGGTACCGGTGCTCACCTATCCGGTGGACATCATCATCCGCGCCTACGACCGTTCCGGTCTGCTGCGTGACGTCTCGCAGGTGCTGCTCAACGAGCGGATCAACGTGTTGGCGGTCAACACCCGCTCGAACAAGGAGGACAACACTGCATTGATGTCCCTGACCATCGAGATTCCGGGGCTGGATGCATTGGGGCGGTTGCTGGGGCGGATTTCCCAGTTGCCGAACATCATCGAAACCCGGCGTAACCGGACCCCCTGACCCATCCCACCCTGTAGGAGCCGGCTTGCCGGCGAAGGCGATCAACAGGCCAGCGCAAGACTTGAGGCCGCCTTCGCCGGCAAGCCGGCTCCTACAGGGGTGTTTGACGAGAATCACGGATGTACACACTTGAAGACTTGCTACACCTGATGAACCGCCTGCGTGACCCGCAGTACGGTTGCCCGTGGGACATCAAGCAAACCTGGGCCACCATCGTCCCGCACACCCTTGAAGAGGCCTACGAAGTTGCCGACGCCATCGAACGCGGCGACTTCGATCACGTGCAGGGTGAACTGGGGGATCTGCTGTTCCAGGTGGTGTATTACAGCCAGTTGGCCCGGGAAGAGGGGCGCTTCGAGTTCGCCGGCGTGGTCGACAGCATCACCCGCAAGCTGATCCGCCGTCATCCCCACGTATTCCCCACCGGTGACCTGTATGCACCGCTGGATGTCCCTCGTCTGAGCGAGGAACAGGTCAAGCAGCGCTGGGAAGAGATTAAGGCCGAGGAGCGCACGGAGAAATCTTCGGCACCCGAACAGTTGTCGCTGCTCGATGACGTCCCGGCTGCATTACCGGCGCTGTCCCGCTCGGCCAAATTGCAGAAGCGCGCAGGGCAGGTCGGCTTCGACTGGCCGGACGCCTTGCCGGTGCTCGATAAAGTGCGTGAGGAGCTCGATGAAGTCCTCGAAGCCATGTCGGAAAACGATCCCGAAGCCGTGGCCGACGAAATCGGCGACCTGCTGTTTTCCGTGGTCAATCTGGCGCGGCATCTCAAGGTCGATCCGGAAACCGCGCTGCGTGGCGCCAACGGCAAGTTTGAACGACGCTTTCGTTTTATCGAACAGGCATTGCGCGATACCCGCCGTCCCATGGAAGATTGCACCCTCGAAGAGTTGGACGCCTTGTGGGGCGAAGCCAAACGTCAGGAAAAGAATTTGCCCAGCTGCGGTTGAGCAGTGGCCTAAGTGAGTAATAAGCACCATGAGCATTTCCCTTCGCGACCAGTTGCTCAAAGCAGGACTGGTCAACCAGAAGCAGGCCAAGCAGGTCAGCAAAGACAAGCAGAAGCAACAACGCCTGGCCCACAAAGGCCAGATCGAGCTGGATGACTCCCAGCAGCGCGCGGCACAGGAAGCCATGGCCGAAAAGGTCAAGCGCGATCAGGAACTCAACCGCCAGCAGCAGGAGAAAGCCGAGGCCAAAGCCCGTGTCGCGCAGATCAAGCAATTGATCGAAGCCACGCGCCTGCCGAAGTTGACGACCGAGGACTACTACAACTTCGTCGACGACAAGAAGGTCAAGCGCCTTTCGGTCAACACCTTGATGCGCAACAAGCTCAGCAACGGTTCGCTGGCCATCGTGCATCACGCCGGCGGCTATGAAGTGATCCCGCGTGAAGCGGCGCTGAAGATTCAGGAGCGCGATCCACAGCGTATCGTGCAAATGAACGTGAAGACCGAAGAGGTCAGCACCGAGGACGATCCGTACGCGGCCTACCAGATTCCTGATGATCTGATGTGGTAAGCCGTTAGCGGCTGCAACAACGACAAACCCCGCTCATGGCGGGGTTTGTCGTTTTCAATGCTGTGGCAGGTTCAGGCGGATCGTAAATCCCGTTGCTGTTCTTGCAGTTCCAGTTCGGCCTTGTAGTTGTGGGCGTCGATTTCGTTGTGGAACATGCCGACCAGCAAGTCTTGTTGATGCACATCCCAGATCCGTACACCGGCGGCTACGCCTTCATGGGACATGTGTGAATCGTCGCGTTCAGTTACTTTTACAGTCATCTGCTAGCTCCAATCTCTGTTATCTGCAGCAAGGCGTGTGCAGGCCTTTGTTATATATTTTGATAGCTTGCTAAGTAAACTCTTCGATTTGGAAACAGACTTTTGCAAAATTGGAGAAAGTCCCGCAGCCCGCTAAACACGCGACATTCGGTCGCAGCCCCGTGAGTTTCATGACAAACGTTTCATGTTCAGCGGGAGGGAAGAGCTAGCAAAAACATCACCTGTAGGAGCCGGCTTGCCGGCGATGGCGTCCTTGAAAATGCTATCGCCGGCAAGCCGGCTCCTACAGATAGCGATTCTTGGCGCAATGTTTTTGAGGCAAAAAAAACGCCCCGAACCAGTCGGGGCGTTTTCATGTGCGGCTCAGCAGCGGGAAATTACTTGCCTTCCCAGCGCTTCAGTACCAGCGTGGCGTTGGTGCCACCGAAACCGAAGCTGTTGCTCATCACGGTGTTGATGGTGGCGTTTTCACGAGTCTTGGTCAGCACCGGCAGGTCGGCCACTTCAGGGTCCAGCTCGTCGATGTTGGCGGAGCCGGCAATGAAGTTGCCTTCCATCATCAGCATGCAGTAGATCGCTTCGTGAACACCGGCGGCGCCCAGGGAGTGACCCGACAGGCTCTTGGTGGAGCTGATGGCTGGAGCCTTGTCGCCGAACACTTCACGCACACCTTTCATTTCCGCGACGTCGCCGACCGGGGTCGAAGTGCCGTGGGTGTTCAGGTAGTCGATCGGGGTATCGACGGTGGACAGCGCCTGCTGCATGCAGCGGATCGCGCCTTCGCCGCTCGGGGCCACCATGTCGTAGCCGTCGGAGGTTGCGCCGTAGCCAACGATTTCCGCGTAGATCTTCGCACCACGGGCCAGAGCATGTTCCAGCTCTTCGACCACGACCATGCCGCCACCGCCGGCGATGACGAAACCGTCACGGTCGGCGTCGTAGGCACGGGAGGCCTTTTCCGGAGTGTCGTTGCGCTTGCTGGACAGGGCGCCCATGGCGTCGAACAGGAACGACTGGCTCCAGTGCTCTTCTTCACCGCCACCGGCGAAGACGATGTCCTGCTTGCCCATCTGGATCTGTTCCATGGCGGTACCGATGCAGTGAGCACTGGTGGCGCAGGCAGAAGCGATGGAGTAGTTCAGGCCCTTGATCTTGAACGGAGTGGCCAGGCAAGCGGAAACGGTGCTGCTCATGGTCCGCGTTACGCGGTATGGGCCGACGCGCTTGACGCCTTTCTCGCGCAGGATGTCCAGCGCTTCCATCTGGTTCAGGGTCGATGCGCCACCGGAACCGGCGATCAGGCCGGTACGCGGGTTGGACACCTGCTCTTCGGTCAGGCCCGAGTCGGCGATGGCGTCTTTCATGGCCAGGTAGGCATAAGCTGCCGCGTGGCCGACGAAGCGATAGATCTTGCGATCGATCAGTTCTTCAAGGTTGAGGTCAATGGAGCCGGAAACCTGGCTACGCAGACCCATTTCGGCATATTCCGGGTTGAACCGGATGCCAGGGCGGCTTGCACGCAGGTTAGCGGAGACGGTCTCTTTGTCATTGCCCAGGCAAGAAACGATGCCCAGACCAGTGATAACGACGCGGCGCATGCGGATAACCCTTAGAAGTTGTCAGTGGAGGTGAACACGCCGACCCGGAGGCCTTCGGCGGTGTAGATTTCGCGCCCGTCGACAGTGACCGAACCGTCGGCGATGGCCAGGTTCAGCTTGCCCTTGAGGACGCGCTTGATATGAATGTTATAGGTGACTTTCCTGGCGGTCGGCAGGACCTGGCCGAAGAATTTCACTTCGCCCGAACCCAGCGCACGACCACGGCCTGGCAGGCCTTGCCAGCCCAGGAAGAAGCCGACCAGTTGCCACATGGCGTCGAGGCCCAGGCAGCCCGGCATCACCGGATCGCCTTCGAAGTGGCAGGCGAAGAACCACAGGTCCGGAGTGATATCCAGCTCGGCGACCAATTCACCTTTGCCGTACTTGCCACCTTCTTCGCTGATCAGGGTGATGCGGTCAACCATCAGCATGTTCGGGGCGGGCAGTTGCGCGTTACCTGGGCCGAACAGCTCACCGCGACTGCAGCGCAGCAGGTCTTCCCGGGTAAAGGCGTTTTGTTTGGTCATGCGAGCTCCTCAATAGTCCCATGCGGCAGGTGGGGCAAATCTTCCCGGCCGATCGAAGCGTTCATGCCTCGAACCGGCAGCCTACTCATAGACTATTGCGTTGTGGTGAAAGTCACAGCAACAAGGACATGAATGTACACTTGTGCACTGAAATTATTATTCAAGCCCCTTTTCGGGCCTGTCGAGGTGCCTAAGACTGCCGCACTTTCGCCTTTCACGCCAGTCGCAGATGCTCGAAAGGCCTGTACTACTGCACCCAACGTTGCAGAATTTGCTGCAGGTCAGTCCGTTTGAAGGGCTTGGCCAGGTAATCGTTCATTCCCACCGACAGACAGGCTTCGCGATCGCCCTGCAAGGCGTTGGCGGTCAAGGCAATGATCGGCAGGTCGGTGCAACCGGGCAACTGGCGGATCTGCCGGGTGGCTTCATAGCCATCGATGATCGGCAAGCGGCAATCCATCAGGATCGCTTCGAAAATCAGGCTTTCGGCACTGCGTACCGCCTGCGCGCCGTCGGTCGCGACACTGACCTTGAAGCCCAGGCTGCGCAACATGCCTTCTATGACTGTCTGGTTGACCGGGTTGTCTTCGACCAGCAGCACATTGCGCCCTTCGCCGTCGCTGTTGCGGGTTTGCGCGCGCGGGGCCAACGGCGGCTGCGTCTGCTGGTGCAGTGCCAGGGGAATTTCCAGGGTGAACACCGAACCGCGGCCTTCCTCACTCTGCGCGCGCAAGGTGCCGCCCATGCGCTCGGCGAGCGTGCGGGCAATCGGCAGGCCCAGTCCGGTGCCGCCATAGCGCCTTGAAATGGAGCTGTCGGCCTGCTGGAAAGCGTTGAACATCAACTCCAGGCTTTGCGCCGGGATGCCGATGCCGCTGTCGCGCACGGTGCAGGTGAACCACAGCAACTCGTGGTCCAGCGACTGCCACTGAGCTTCGATGGTAACGCGGCCCTGCTCGGTGAACTTCAGCGCATTGCCGACCAGGTTGACCAGTATCTGCCGGATACGCGTCGGGTCGCCCTTGACCTGCAAGTCGCGCATGTCGTCGGGGATCATCAGTTGCAAATCGAGACCGCGCTGCGCGGCACTGTGCTGGAACGACTGGGCGCAACTGCCGATCAGGTCGACGAGGTTGAACGGAATGTGCTCCAGTTCCAGTTCCGAGCGTTCGATCCGCGAAAAATCCAGGATGTCGTTGATGACCTTGAGCAAGTGCTCGGTAGATTCCGAGGCCAGCGCCGCGTACTCCACCTGTTCCTCGGTCATGTCGGTGGTTTCCAGCAACTGCAGCATGCCCAGTACGCCATTCATTGGCGTACGCAGTTCATGGCTCATCATGGCGAGGAAGTCGGATTTGGCGTTGTTGGCCTTTTCCGCCTCTTCGCGGGTCTGGATCAACTGCGCCATGGCCTGATGTTGTTCGCGGCTGGCCTGCTCGAGACCGCTGGCGAGGTTGTTGATGTGTTGCGACAGCGCCCCCAGCTCGGCGTCGTCGACAATGGGCAACGGTGTTTTGTAGTTGCCGCCCTGGATTGCCTTGACCGCATTGCCGATATCACGGATCGGTTGCGACAGGCTGCCCGCCAGACGCCGGGCCACGAGGAAGGTAAACAGCAGGGCAAACAGCGCCAGGATGGCGGCCTTGAGCACGATTTCCTGCTGACGCTGGCTGAAGGCATCGTTGGACAGCCCGACGATCACCCGACCGAGGTAGTCTTCCGTGGGGGCCGCGCTGGCGTTTTTGCTGCTCTGGAAAAAATCATTGTGCAAGGCGATTCGCTGAAGCCGTATCGGTGCCTGGAACACTTCGAGCTGTTGCGCGCGATTGTGGTGTTCGCTCGGTTGTTCGACGTACACCAGAACCCGGTTGGTACTGTCCTGGATTTCCAGAAAGCTCACGTTGGGTGTGGCCAGCGTCGCCTTGAGCAAGGTTTCAAGCACTTCGATGTTGCCAGAAATCACGCCGTACTCGGTGGCCGGGGCCAGTTGATTGGCAATCAACTGGCCGGTGTGGGTAATTTCCTGACGCAGATCCTGGATGCGCACGAACGTGAAAAAACTGATCAGCAACAAGGTCAGCAGCAGGGCAGGGCCGAGGCTGATGAGTTGGGTGCGAGTGTTGATGTCCCAGCGACGGCGCAAGCTCATGGACGGCGTTCTCCTTCAGCCAGCAACGTGGCGACAGACGCTTCGTTTATCTGCTCGATACCCAGCGAACGCGCCACCTGCGGATTGCTCGCGACCTTGAATCGATGGGGGTAATGTGCGCGCGGCCAAGTGGACGGTGGCTGGTCGAGCAATTCGTTGAGTATCGTCAGCCAATCGCTCTGATCGCTATAGGTGCTGGCCAGGCTCCCGGCCTTGACGAATCCGGCATTGGGTCCGATCAGCGCCACTTGCTGCGAGTAGCTGCTCAGCAGCAGGTTCTTGGCGGTTTGCGGGTTGTACAGGTCGGCGTCGTCCAGGCCCAGCAACACGTCGCTGTTTTTCAGCAAGGCCTGTAGCGGGCGACTGTCGTGAATGTTGTCCCAGCGCTGGGTAACCACCTCAAGGCCCAAGGGGAGGGCGGCCTGACGCAACTCATTCAACAGGAATTCACTGTGGTTGTCGTAGAGCACGCCGATGCGTTTGGCTTGTGGCAACAGGGTACGGGCCAAGCGCAACTGGCGGTCCAGCGGTGGATCGCTCCATAGCAGGCAAAGGCGCGCAGGCAGCGTGTTGTTCAAACGTTGCCGGGCTTGCAGGCGGCTGATGCGCAACACCAGCGTCGCCGGGCCCTGGGCGTCTTGCAGGCGCCAGTCGAGGCTGGGCAGGTCGAGCAGTATCAAGCGGATGTTTTCCGGCAGCTTGTCAGGAACCGGCAAACTGGCCAGTGTCTGGAATCGTACATTGTCGCTGGGTCGTAACTCCCTCAGTGCCTGAGTAAACGCCCGCACACCGGGGCTGTCTTCGGCCCCGGTGAGCAAGATGTCGGCCGCGTTACTCGCCAGGCTGCCCAGCAGGCCGCTTGTCAGCAGGCAAAGCATGGCCAGCAGCCGACCCAGGGTCGGCGTTCTCCACGCCGGACGACACGGCATCTTAAAGCTCCAGCTCCGCGCTGAAATACATCACGTGGCGCTGCTCATAATTGTTGTCGATGAAGGTGGTTGGCTGATTGTCCAGGCGTTGCTGGAGCACTCCAGCCAGCTCCAGGCTGGCCTTGCCCAGGGCGATCCGTTTGGCGATGCGCATATCGACCCGTTCAAAGCGGTAGCCATTGAGGGCGTCATCGCCATAGTAGAAAAGGGCACTGTTCCAGCCCCGGCCCCAATCGCGCAGCCATCCGGCCGAACCACTGTTGCTTGCAGTCTGTCTGGCATCCAGCGGATTGCTGGTGTCGGCATCGACGTAGGCATAGGTCAGTCGCAGGCGATCGAGGCTGCCGACACGCCAGTCGAGCTGGGTTTCGGCGCCGGTAAATCGCGCCTCGTTGGCATTGCTGGCGATGTACTGATTGTTGCGTAGCGGTTCACTGATCATGCCGGTGATTTCGTCGTGGAACAACTTCACGTCGACCGCCAGCCCCGGTTCGGGAAAGTAGCCGTTGTAGCCCAGTTCCCGGGAGCGCATGTGCTCTTGATCGAGGTTGCCGGGGCCACGGGTCTTGACGAAATAGCGGGCGCTGGACTGGCCAAAGGCACCGGGACTGAGGTTGGTGACCTGATAACTCCAGTTGACGTTGTTCTCGAACATGTCCGGCGAACGGATGGCCTCGGAATACACCGCACGCAAGCCGTGGCGCGGGTTGATCAGGTAGTTGACCGCCATGCGAGGTGTCAGCGAGCTGCCGATCAACCGGGTGTCCTCGAACATGGCACCGCCCTGCAGCAGCCAGTGTTCGGTGGCACGCCACTCGAGCTGGCCGAACGCCCGCCAGATCCTGTCATCGAGTGTGCCATTGAAGTAGGTTTCGGAATCCGCCCGGTCGTAACGATAGTTTATCCCGCTGACCAGCCGCAGGTTATCGGCAAGGCTCAGAGTGTCCTGCAGTTCGAGGTCGTAGCGCGACTCCCGGGTGCTCTGGTCGATGTCACCGCAAACGGTCTGGCTCGCGCCGTTGCGCCACTGATCGAGTACCTGGTTGGCCAGCGCCTGTTCGGCGGGTGTGCCGGCCGGTGCACCAGGACCGATGAAGCGCGTGATGTTGCGGGCCAGGCGTTCGGTGTAGTTCGGGTTCAATTGCCAGAGCTCGGTCAGTTGCGGGCTGAACGAAACCTCTGCGTCGCAGGCGCGCCAGGTTTGCTGACGATCCCAGTGTTGGGCCGAACCCTGGATATAAAGGCTGTGGTCGGGATTGATGTCCAGATTCCAGCGCAATGACCCGGCGTAGTCCTTGGCAGTGACGTCGGAGTCGTCGCCCGCGCGGGTAATCCCCGGGAACACCGGCCGATAGGTATAGGGCCGCTGGTTGGTGCCGTCCTTGGCATTCAATTGCCAATCGAGGCTTTGCCGTTCGTCGAGGCTCTGGCTGACGGCGAGGTTGAAGCGATTGAGGCGACGACTGTCACGGTAGTCGGCACCGGTTCGGTCGGTGTCGAAGCCGTCGTCTTGCTGGCCGGACAGGGACAGGCGCAAGTCTCCGTCCTCCCAGCCCATGCCCTGGCTGGCATAAAAGTCGTTGATGCCGCGCTGGCCCTGGGTGACCTTCATGCGCGTACCGTGACTGTCGGCGGGCCGTCGGGTAATGATGTTGACCACTGCCATCAGGGCATTGGCGCCGTAGCTGACGGTATTCGGCCCGCGAAAGACTTCGATGCGCTCGATATCTTCCATGGCCACCGGAATGTCACTCCAGTCCACGGTGGCCAGGCCGGCGCGATACACCGAACGCCCGTCGATCAGCACTTGCAGGCGCCGCGCTTCAGTCGCATTTGTGCCGTGGTAATTCACCGCCGCCTGATTGCCGCTGATGTTGCCGACCATCATCCCCGGCACCAGACGCAGCAGTTCGCTGATGTCGCGGGCGCCACTGGCGTGGATCAGGGCACTGTCGATGACCGTCATGCTGCCCGGAACGGCCGCCGGCGACTGCTTCAGGCGCGTGGCCGTGAGCACCTGCGGCAGCGGTTCGCTGTCCAGGAACAAGTCGTCGGCCAGCAATGGCGAGCTGAAAATCAGCGCCAGTACCAGAGGCGAACGCGGTGAAGGAGCAGCCGGAGACACAACACATCCCTGTCAGTGATTGAAGGCGCGCATGTTAACCGAGCCGAATGACTTTTCCATTCACGATGTCTGCATTTTCCCAGGTTTTATTGGTCTTCTTCCTACAGGTGCCGGTATTTGATGTCGGGGCTGGCCGCCGATGGGCTGCCCCGTATAATGCCGACATCGCCACTGGTATGGATTAACGGATTGCATATGACTGAACAGCGCCCGATTGCGGTCCTGGGAGGCGGAAGTTTTGGAACCGCCGTGGCTAATCTGCTGGCCGAGAATGGGCATCAGGTCCTTCAGTGGATGCGTGACCCCGAACAGGCCGAGGCCATTCGGGTCAATCGCGAAAACCCGCGTTACCTCAAGGGCATCAAGATTTTGCCGGGTGTGACTGCAGTCACCGACCTGCAAGCCACCCTGGACGCCTGTGACCTGTGTTTTGTCGCACTGCCCTCCAGCGCGCTGCGCTCGGTGCTGGTGCCGTACGCGGAACGCTTGACCGGCAAATTGCTGGTGAGCCTGACCAAAGGCATCGAAGCCCACACGTTCAAGTTGATGAGCGAGATCCTCGAAGAGATCGCCCCGCAAGCGCGCATCGGTGTCTTGTCCGGGCCGAACCTGGCCCGTGAAATCGCCGAACATGCACTGACCGCCACAGTGGTCGCCAGTGAAGACGAAGAACTGTGCCAGCAGGTTCAGGCCGCGCTGCACGGGCGTACCTTTCGTGTCTATGCCAGCGCCGACCGTTTCGGCGTGGAGCTGGGCGGAGCATTGAAAAACGTCTACGCGATCATCGCCGGCATGGCGGTGGCAATGGGTATGGGCGAAAATACCAAGAGCATGCTGATCACCCGGGCTCTGGCGGAAATGACCCGTTTCGCGGTGAATCAGGGCGCCAACCCGATGACCTTCCTGGGGCTGGCGGGCGTGGGCGATCTGATCGTGACCTGTTCGTCGCCCAAGAGCCGCAACTATCAGGTCGGCTTCGCCCTCGGCCAGGGCTTGAGCCTGGACGAGGCCGTCACGCGCCTGGGCGAAGTCGCCGAGGGGGTCAACACCCTTAAAGTGCTCAAGGCCAAGGCCCAGGAGGTTGGCGTGTACATGCCGCTGGTCGCCGGGCTGCACGCGATCCTGTTCGAAGGCCGCACGCTGGAGCAGGTTATCGGTCTGTTGATGCGTGGCGAGCCGAAAACCGACGTCGACTTTATTTCCACCAGCGGTTTCAACTAATCACGCTTGCCAGAAAAGCAGGGAGTTGCACATGAACGATCCAAAAGTAGAAGCCAGTTACGAATCCATCCTGCTGCGCGTGTTGTGGATGATCGTCTTCGTGCTGGTGTGGCAAGTGGCGCAGTTCATCCTCGGCGCCGTCGTGCTGGTGCAGTTGATCTATCGTTTGTTCTATGGCGCCCCGAGCGCCAGCCTGATGAATTTCGGCGACAGCCTGAGCCAGTTTCTGGCGCAGATCGGTCGTTTCGGCAGCTTTCACAGCGACCAGAAGCCCTGGCCGTTCGCCGATTGGCCGACGCCGCGTACGCCGGAAGGTGAAGCGCCGCATGTCGTGGCACCGGCACCGCATCCGGCTCGAGATGAGGAACCCAAGCTATGAAACTCTGGGTATTGCGTCATGGTGAAGCCGAACCACACGGTTCCAAACCCCACGATTCGGAACGGGAACTGACTGCCAACGGTCGTGAAGAAGTGCTGCGCGCCGCCGCCAACCTGATGGGCCAGCCGCTGACAGCGATCTATGCCAGCCCTTACATGCGAGCGCAGCAGACGGCGCAACTGGTGCGCGAAACACTGGGATTCGAACCGGAAATCCGCATCGTCGAATGGCTGACCCCGGACACCGACCCGGACAAGGTCGCCGAGCAACTGGTTTCCGTCAGTGAAGCCCTGCTGGTCAGTCACAACCCGCTGGTGGGTAACCTGCTGAGCTACCTGCAACATGGCGCAGGATATCCCCCGGAGAGAGTCAGCACCGCCGGGCTGGCCGAACTCAAGGGCGATGAACTGTTGGTCGGTTCGATGACGCTCGACAGCATCAAGCACCCGTAGCCAGCCTTTCAAAGGACACTGCTTGACCTGAAGACGGCTTCCACAGGGATAGAAAATTTTTGAATGAAATAGTCAACCAAGCACTTGCTTGGTTGACTACGCTTGCTCCAGACCAAAAAAACAGGAGCGAGTCATGTCTGCTGCGTTTCGTTTGCCACTGGACGTTTTCTACGAGCGTGAGGCCCGTCATCCCCGCCAGCGCTTTCTGGTCCAGCCTGTCGCAGGCGCCCAGGTCGAGACGTTGACCTGGGCAGACGTCGGTCACCAGGCCCGGTGCGCGGCCCATTGGTTGCGAGCGCGGGAACTGCCGCAGGGCAGTCACATCGCCCTGATCTCGAAGAACTGTGCGCACTGGATCATTGCCGACCTGGCGATCTGGATGGCCGGGCATGTGTCGGTACCGTTGTACCCCAACCTCACCGCCGAATCGGTTTCCCAGGTACTTGAACACTCGGAAGCGGTGCTGGCGTTCATCGGCAAGCTCGACGACTGGCCAGGCATGTCCCGTGGCGTCAGCCCCGACCTGCCGACCATCAGCCTGCCCCTGCACCCGCCGGGCACGTTCGATTTCAGCTGGGCCGACCTGCAATGCAGTTCACCGATCCAGGACGATCCCAAACCTGCCGCCGATCAACTGGCAACCATCATTTACACCTCCGGCACCACGGGCATGCCCAAAGGCGTGATGCACAGCTTCGGCACCCTGGGGTTCGCCACCACACATGGCACTTCGCTGTTCGGCCTCAACGAGTCGGACCGGCTGTTGTCCTATCTGCCGTTGTGCCACGTTGCCGAACGGATGTTCGTCGAACTGGCGTCGATCTATACCGGCCAAACGGTGTTTTTCGCCGAAAGCCTGGACACCTTTCTCACCGATCTGCAGCGTGCACGCCCGACTGCGCTGTTTGGCGTGCCGCGCATCTGGACCAAGTTCCAGATGGGTGTGTACAGCAAGATCCCGGCAAAACGCCTCGACTTCCTGCTCGGCCTGCCGATCATCGGCAAGCGGGTCGGGCATAAAGTCCTCGCCGGGTTGGGGCTCGATGCGTTGCGCATTGCGCTGTCCGGCGCTGCGCCGGTACCGCAGACCTTGTTGCTGTGGTACCGCAAACTGGGGCTGGATGTGCTGGAGGTCTACGGCATGACTGAAAGCTGCGGCTATTCCCACATCTGTATGCCGGGCCAGAACAAACCGGGCTGGATCGGCAAGCCGTGCCCGGAAGTCGAGGTGCGGATCGCCGAGACAGGGGAGGTCATGGTGCGCAGTGGCGCGACCATGCTCGGCTATTTCAAGGAGCCGGAAAAGACCGCCGACACCCTTACCGAGGACGGCTTTCTGCGTACCGGCGACAAGGGCGAGGAGGACGCAGAAGGCAATCTGCGCCTGACCGGTCGTCTGAAGGAAATCTTCAAGACCAGCAAAGGCAAATACGTGGCGCCGGCACCGATTGAAAATCGTCTGGCCGTGCATTCGCGCATCGAGCAGGTCTGTGTAGTGGGCGATGGCTTGAGCGCGCCGCTGGGGTTGTGCGTGTTGTCGGCGGTCGGCCAGCAGGATGCCGGCGGGGCCGCGCGCGCCGGCTTGCATTCGAGCCTGGAAAAACTGCTGGAAGAGGTCAACGGCGCCCTCGACAAACACGAGCGCCTGCGGCGACTGGTAGTGGTCAAGGACAGTTGGGCCGTGGAAAACGGCTTTCTCACCCCGACCCTGAAGATCAAGCGCAACGTGATCGAAGCGGCTTACGGTAAGCGCTTTGAAGAATGGAGCGAGCGCAGCGAAGCGGTGCTGTGGCAGGATTGATTCACGAACAAGACCAACAAGGAAACTCTGCGATGAGCCTGTGGCGCACCACTCCCAGCATCGAGCAAATGAACGCACTCCAGAAAAACACCATCGGCGAAGTGCTGGACATCCGTTTCGAGGCCTTCGACGATGAGTCCCTGACGGCAAGCATGGTCATCGATCACCGCACCCATCAGCCTTACGGCTTGCTGCATGGCGGCGCCTCAGTGGTGTTGGCCGAGTCGGTCGGCTCCATGGCCAGCTTCCTGTGCATCGATGCCAGCAAGTTCTATTGCGTGGGCCTGGAAATCAACGCCAACCATTTGCGCGGCTTGCGCAGCGGGCGGGTGACGGCGGTGGCCAAGCCGATCCATATCGGCCGCACCACCCATGTCTGGGACATTCGGCTGACCAGCGATGAGGGCAAGGCCAGTTGCGTGTCGCGACTGACCATGGCGGTGGTGCCGTTGGGTGAGACGCCACCGACGCGTTGAACTCAAGCCATGGCCTTGACCGGACTGTCATCATTCCTGGCAGTTACGGTCATTGCCGCAGGACGCGGTCTTGCGGACAATCAACGCCTGTTCTCGCTCATGGATTTGCAGGTATGTCGCAACAGATCTTTTTCGCCCACGCCAATGGTTTTCCTTCGGGAACCTACGGCAAGTTGTTTGCGGCGCTGGCACCCGAATATCAGGTGACGCATCTGGAGCAGCACGCCCACGACCCGCGTTTCCCGGCAGACGACAACTGGTACAACCTGGTGGATGAGTTGATCCATCACCTGCAACAACAGGCCGAGCCCGTGTGGGGCGTCGGTCACTCCTTCGGTGGCGTGTTGCATCTGCATGCGGCCTTGCGCTGCCCGGAACTGTATCGCGGCGTGGTGATGCTCGACTCGCCAGTGCTGACCCGAGCCGATCGATGGGTGATCCGGGCGGCCAAGCGCTTCGGTTTCATCGACCGCTTGACCCCGGCCGGCCGCACCCTGGGCCGTCGTGAAGAATTCGCCGACCTGGACAGCGCCCGGAAATATTTCGCCGGTAAAACCCTGTTTCGCGGCTTCGACCCGGAATGCTTCGACGCCTACCTGCAACATGGCTTGCACCAGGTCGGCGACAAGCTGCGCCTGCGCTTCGACCCGGCCACGGAAATCAGCATCTATCGCGGCGTGCCGCACACCAGCCCGGGCAGCACCCGGCAGCTGCAAGTGCCGCTGGCGGTGGTTCGCGGCCACAACAGCCGCGTGGTGATGCGTCATCACGCCAGTTCGGTCGACCGCCTGCCGTTGGGCGAGTCGCTGACCATGCCCGGCGGCCACATGTTTCCGCTGGAACGTCCCCTTGATACCGCTGAAATGCTCAAAGGCCTGTTCTACCGTTGGGACGGCCGTCGACAACAGGATTGCGCATGAACCACGTCGTCGAAGAGGTCCGCCTGAGCCTGCCGCACATCGAACTGGCGGCGCACCTGTTCGGTCCTGAAGACGGATTACCGGTCATTGCCCTGCATGGCTGGCTGGACAACGCCAACAGCTTTGCCCGCCTGGCGCCAAAGCTTAAAGGTCTGCGCATCATCGCCCTGGACATGGCCGGTCACGGTCATTCCGGGCATCGCCCGCCGGGAGCCGGCTACGCCATGTGGGATTATGCCCATGATGTGCTGCAAGTGGCCGAACAGCTTGGACTGCAGAAATTCGCGTTGATGGGGCATTCGATGGGCGCCATTGCTTCGCTGATCATCGCCGGATCGCTGCCCGAGCGGGTCACTCACCTGGCGTTGATCGACGGCATCATTCCTCCTACAGACAAAGGTGAAAACGCGGCCGAGCGCATGGGCATGGCCCTGCAAGCGCAACTGGATCTGCGGGAAAAGCGCAAACCGGTCTATGACACCCTCGACCGTGCCATCGAAGCGCGTATGAAGGGCCTGGTGGCGGTCAGCCGCGAGGCGGCCGAACTGCTGGCGCAGCGTGGCCTGATGCCGGTACCGGGCGGTTATACCTGGCGCACCGACAGTCGCCTCACGCTGCCATCGCCACTGCGTCTTACCACCGAGCAGGCGATGGCCTTCGTCCAGCGGGTCAAATGTCCTGCAACACTGGTGGTCGCTGCTGACGGCATGCTCGCCAAACACCCGGAGTTGCTGGAGCGTCTACCCTTTAGCCGTGAACAGCTGCCCGGCGGCCATCATTTGCACCTCAATGACGAGTCCGGCGCCGATCTTGTCGCAGACTGTTTCAATCGGTTCTTCGCCATTCCTTGACTTGCGCCGGGCAACTGTCGAGGCTGGGCGGGTTGAAATGGGAGACAACCATGATAGATCTCTACACCGCTGCGACCCCGAATGGCCACAAGGTCTCTATCGTGCTCGAGGAACTCGGCCTGCCCTACACGGTGCATGCCTTGAGTTTCGAAAAAAAGGAGCAGAAGTCCGCGGACTTCCTCAAGATCAACCCCAATGGACGGATTCCGGCGATTGTCGACCGTGCCAACGGCGATTTCGCCGTGTTCGAGTCCGGCGCCATCCTGATTTACCTCGCTGAACAGACCGGCAAACTGATGCCGAGCGACCCGAAGGGACGTTCGCTGGTATTGCAGTGGCTGATGTTCCAGATGGGGGGCATCGGCCCGATGCAGGGCCAGGCCAACGTGTTCTTCCGCTACTTTCCGGAAAGACTCCAGGGCGCCATCGACCGCTATCAGCATGAAACCCGTCGCCTCTACGAAGTGCTCGACACGCGTTTGCAAAGCGTGGAGTTCCTTGCCGATGAGTACAGCATTGCCGACATCGCCACCTTTCCGTGGGTACGCGGTTACGAGTGGTCGGGCGTCTCGGTGGAGGGCTTGACGGCGTTGCAACGCTGGATGGCAACCATGGAGGCCCGGCCTGCGGTGCAGCGTGGTCTGCAGGTACCGCAACGCGCCGATGAAGCCAGTGTCATCAAGGGCGCCCAGGCCATGCTGATCCGATGAGTCTATCCATGCGTTCATTCAGTTTGCTGGTGCTGTGCAGTTTCAGTCCCTTGTTGTTCGCCGCCGATGTCCCGGGCAGTCAGGACCTCCCGATAGTGCCGCGCATGGTCGATGCCCAGATTGTCGACTATCGCCCCGCCGCCGAACTGGAGCGGATCTACCCATTGGGTTCGATCCGCAAAATCAGTGGCCAGTTACGTTTCGACGGTCAGGTCAGTGCCCGCGGCAAGGTCACTTCGGTGACCTACGAATTGCCCTCGGAGCATTCATCCATCGAGGCGTTCACCGCTGCCCGCGAGGCTTTGCAACAGCAGGACGCCGGGTTGCTCTTCTGGTGCCAGGCGCGTGATTGCGGTGAAAGCAGCCTCTGGGCCAACCAGGTCTTCGGCAACGCCAAGCTGTACGGTGCCGACGACCAGCAAGCCTATTTGCTGCTGCGACTTGCTGCTCCACGGGACAACACGCTCGTCGCGCTGTACAGCATCACCCGTGGTAATCGCAAAGCCTACCTGCATGTCGAGCAGTTCGATGCTTCGGCCCCGCTGGGCGAGTTGTTGCCGACCTCCGCGACCTTGCTGCGTGAACTCAAGAGTACCGGGGAGCTCGATTTTTCCACATTGAACAGCGCACCTGACGAGGCCTGGCTACGCCTGATTTCTCGCGGACTGAATCTGGACACCACCTTGCGGATCAGTATTTCCGGAGCGAACGCCGAAGCCTGGCGTCAGGCCCTGATTGGTCAGGGCGTGCGTGCCGCGCGGATGGAAGCCGGCAGTGTCGAAGGCTCTGGCCTGCATATCGAGCTATTGCGGTAGGCTGTATCGGGCGAACGTGCACGCTACGTTCGCCTACTCTATTGCTGACTGACTTTTTCGAGACTCTTGATGATCAATAACGATCGCCTGTTGGTGCAGATCCTGCTCGTGGTGTTGTTCGGCGCGAGCTTCTGGGTGATGGCGCCGTTCTGGTCGGCGATGTTCTGGGGCGCGGTCCTGGCGTTCGCCAGTTGGCCACTGATGCGCTTGCTGACTCGTTGGCTCAATGGCCGCGAGTCCCTGGCGGCGGCATTGTTGACGCTGGGCTGGATGGTGCTGGTGGCGGCACCGCTGGTGTGGCTGGGTTTCAACCTTGCCGACCATGTACGCGATGCCACGGCATTCATCAAGGATGCGCAGGTCGAGGGGCTGCCCGAAGCACCGGTCTGGCTGGGTTCGATTCCCCTGGTAGGTGAGCGGCTGGTCGGGATCTGGAACAGTATCGATGAGCAGGGCGCGGCGATGATGGTGTCGCTCAAGCCTTATCTGGGGCAGGTGGGTAACTGGTTGCTGGCGCGCAGCGCGCAGATCGGCGGCGGTATTCTCGAACTGACCCTGAGCATCGTCTTCGTGTTCTTTTTCTATCGTGACGGGCCGCGCCTGGCGGCGTTTGTACACACATTGCTGGAGCGGCTGATCGGCCAGCGGGCCGGCTACTACATTGAGCTGGTGGCTGGCACGGTACAGCGGGTGGTGAACGGTGTGATCGGCACGGCAGCGGCCCAGGCGATCCTGGCGCTGATCGGCTTCCTGATTGCCGGCGTGCCGGGAGCGTTGGTGCTCGGTATCGTGACGTTCATGCTCAGCCTGATTCCGATGGGTCCGCCGTTGGTATGGATTCCGGCGACCGCGTGGCTGGCCTGGAAAGGCGAGTACGGTCTGGCCATATTCCTCGGAATCTGGGGCACATTCATCATCAGCGGTGTCGACAACGTGCTCAAGCCGTACCTGATCAGCCGCGGCGGTAATCTGCCGCTGGTCATTGTGCTGCTTGGGGTGTTTGGCGGGTTGATTGCCTTTGGCTTTATCGGCCTGTTCATCGGCCCGACATTGCTGGCGGTGGCCTACAGCCTGTTGATCGACTGGAGCAAGACCCAGGCACGGGTTGAAGATCGCCGGCCCTGAGGCGGGAAGTGCTGTTGCAAGGACCTGTTGCGGTTGCCGAGGGTAGCGGGCCCGGGTGTTACGGGCGTGTCGTGTGTGTATCGAGCTCGACACAATGGCCTCGAGGGCTAGTCTTGCCTGAAGCGTCGCGACGATTTACCGATCATCGGGTCCCGCAGCGGCGTTGGTTCCGCTACAATGCGCGCCGATTTCGACTTGCCTGAGAGCCCACTCATGTCCGCCTGCCAGACTCCTATCATCGTCGCCCTGGATTTCCCTACCCGTGACGCCGCACTGAAGCTGGCCGATCAGTTGGACCCGAAGCTGTGCCGGGTCAAAGTCGGTAAGGAACTGTTCACCAGCTGCGCTTCGGAAATCGTCGGGACCCTGCGCGACAAGGGTTTCGAAGTGTTCCTGGACCTCAAGTTCCACGACATCCCGAACACCACCGCGATGGCCGTCAAGGCGGCTGCGGAAATGGGCGTGTGGATGGTCAACGTGCATTGCTCCGGCGGCCTGCGCATGATGGCCGCGTGCCGTGAAGTGCTGGATCAGCGCACCGGTCCGAAACCACTGCTGATCGGCGTGACTGTGCTGACCAGCATGGAGCGTGAAGATCTGGCGGGTATCGGTCTGGACATCGAGCCGCAAGAGCAGGTTCTGCGCCTGGCCGCCCTGGCGGAAAAAGCCGGGATGGATGGCCTGGTGTGCTCGGCCCTGGAAGCCCAAGCCCTGAAAGCGGCGCATCCATCGCTGCAACTGGTGACCCCGGGGATTCGTCCGGCGGGCAGCGCCCAGGACGACCAGCGCCGCATTCTGACTCCGCGTCAGGCGCTGGATGCCGGTTCCGACTATCTGGTAATCGGTCGTCCAATCAGCCAGGCAGCGGATCCGGCCAAGGCGTTGGCTTCGGTCGTGGCTGAGCTGGCTTAAACACCCAACCTGTAGGAGCCGGCTTGCCGGCGATTGCATTACCACGGTTTACCTGAGTAACCGCGGTGCCTGCATCGCTGGCAAGCCAGCTCCTACAAAGGCTGCGTCAAACCTTCAACACCAGCTTGCCGAAATTCTCCCCGCTGAACAATTTCATCAGCGTTTCCGGGAAAGTTTCCAGTCCTTCGACGATGTCTTCCTTGCTCTTGAGCTGCCCCTTGGCCATCCAGCCGGCCATTTCCTGTGCGGCACTGGCGTATTGGGCGGCGTAGTCCATCACCACAAAACCTTCCATACGCGCGCGGTTGACCAGCAGCGACAGGTAATTGGCCGGCCCCTTGACCGCTTCCTTGTTGTTGTACTGACTGATGGCACCGCAAATCACTACCCGCGCCTTCATGTTCAGCCGGCTCAACACCGCGTCGAGGATGTCGCCACCCACGTTATCGAAATACACGTCGACGCCTTTCGGGCACTCGCGCTTGAGACCGGCGAGGACGTCTTCACTCTTATAGTCGATAGCACCATCGAAACCCAGTTCATCGATCAGGAACTTGCACTTGTCCGCGCCGCCGGCGATCCCAACCACCCGGCACCCTTTGATCTTGGCGATCTGCCCGGCAATGCTGCCCACGGCGCCGGCCGCGCCCGACAGCACCACGGTGTCACCGGACTTCGGCGCGCCGACGTCGAGCAGGGCGAAGTACGCCGTCATCCCGGTCATGCCCAGTGCAGACAAGTAACGTGGCAGTGGTGCCAGTTTCGGATCGACCTTGTAGAAGCCCCGTGGCTCGCCGAGGAAGTAATCCTGCACGCCGATGGCGCCATTGACGTAATCCCCGACTGCAAAGCCAGGGTTGTTCGACGCTATGACTTTGCCTACACCCAATGCGCGCATGACTTCGCCAAGCCCGACTGGCGGGATGTAGGACTTGCCCTCATTCATCCAGCCACGCATGGCCGGATCCAGGGACAGGTATTCGTTTTTGACCAGGATCTGACCCGCCGCCGGTTCGCCGACCGACACCTCCTGGTAAGTGAATGTCTCGCGGGTCGCCGCGCCGACCGGACGTTTGGCGAGCAGGAATTGGCGATTGGTCTGGGAGGTCATGGCAGGCACTCAGGATGAATGAAGCTTTGTTGATAGCCGGTCAGTGCCAATGCCGCAAGTTCGGCTGATGCGGCGAATGCACGTTGATCCAGTGCAGTGATAGTTGGTACAGCAGTTCCATCACTGCAACTCATGGGCGCCCAAACGGAGTCTTGATAGTGCTGCCGTGTTCAAGACCTCCATGGCTAGACTGGTCATGCGCGATTCCCCGCTTTCTTCTCTTCGAGGACATAACAATGAGCATGACGTTTTCCGGCCAGGTGGTCGTGGTGACGGGTGGGGCGGCCGGTATTGGCCGCGCGACCGCCCAGGCATTTGCTGCCGAGGGCCTGAAAGTAGTGGTGGCCGATATGGACACGGCGGGCGGCGAGGGCACGGTGGCGCTGATTCGTACGGCCGGTGGCGAAGCAACCTTCGTGCGCTGCAACGTTACCCTGGAAAGCGATGTAAAAAATCTGATGGATGAGGTGATCAATACTTACGGTCGCCTTGACTATGCCTTCAACAATGCCGGCATCGAAATCGAGAAAGGCAAGCTGGCCGAGGGTACGCTCGACGAGTTCGACGCGATCATGGGCGTCAACGTCAAAGGCGTCTGGCTGTGCATGAAATACCAATTGCCGCTGCTGCTGGCGCAAGGGGGAGGCGCGATCGTCAATACGGCATCGGTGGCCGGCCTTGGGGCAGCGCCGAAAATGAGCATCTACGCCGCCTCTAAACATGCGGTGATCGGCCTGACCAAATCGGCGGCCATTGAGTACGCCAAGAAAAAGATCCGGGTCAACGCAGTGTGTCCGGCGGTGATCGACACGGATATGTTCCGTCGAGCCTATGAAGCCGATCCGAAAAAAGGCGAGTTCGCCAACGCCATGCATCCGGTCGGTCGCATCGGCAAGGTCGAAGAGATCGCCAGCGCGGTACTGTACCTGTGCAGCGATGGCGCGGCATTCACCACGGGGCACTCATTGGCGGTGGATGGTGGCGTTACCGCGTTCTGAACCCATGCATCCCGACTGAGAAAAAGCTGCAACCTGTGGGAGCGAGCCTGCTCGCGAAGAGGGAGTGTCAGTCAACATTAACGTTGGCTGCTGCACCGCATTCGCGAGCGGGCTCGCTCCCACAGGTTTTTTGGTTCTGCTAAAGGGCCAGGCAATGTGTTTCGAATAATGAGATCGAATGGTTTTGGCGGCGTTGTCGCACAGGCCCTCGAACACTCCTGTGATTAACTGCTTCTCGCAAAACCAACAGGAGTTTGATTGCTCATGGAATTGAGAATCGACCGACAGGCGCTGGTACCTGTCGTACAGCAAATTGTCGATGCGCTGACTTGCTGGCTTCATTCCAGCGGGATAACGCCCGGTACGCGCCTGCCTTCGGTGCGACAGATTGCGCGAATCAATTTGCTCAGTCAGGTAAGCGTCGCTCAGGCCTGCGAGCGTCTGGTGGCGCAGGGGATGCTGGTGTCAGGTCATGGGGCCGGCTATACGGTTGCCGACCCGGCATTGGCCATGGGTGCAAGGCACGAGCCTGCGTGGTTCGAGGGGGCTGAGCCCGAACACGGGGTATGTTCGAGTGCGTTGAGGCTGGGGTGTGGCGGGCTGCCTGAAAGCTGGCGCGAGACCGACGATCTGATTTATGCGATTCGGCAAATCAGTCGTGCCGATACGGCCAGCCTGTTCAACTACAGCTCGCCGCTGGGTTTGCCAGCCTTGCGACAGCAGATACGCAAGCGCCTCAGGCAACTGGACATCCGGGTGCAGGACGACCGGATCATGACCACGGCGGGTGCCAGCCAGGGACTCGACCTGATTGTGCGAACACTGTTCAAGGCCGGTGACTGTGTGGTCGTGGAGAGTCCCGGTTATCCGGTGCTGTTCGATCTGCTCAGGCTGCACGGCATCCACATGGTCGATGTGCCGCGAACACCGCGCGGGCCGGACGTGGACGTGCTCGAATCGGTGCTGGTCAAACACCGGCCTCAAGGGCTGCTCATCAATAGCTTTTATCACAACCCGACTGGCAGCAGCCTTGCACCCTCGGTGGCGCGCCGCGTGTTGCAGTTGGCCAGGACCTTTGGCGTGCAGGTGGTCGAAGACGACGTTTATGCGGATTTGCACAGCGGTTCCGGTATGCGGCTGGCTGCGCTGGACGACAACGTGATCTACGTGGGCAGCTATTCCAAGACCCTCAGCAGTTCCTTGCGGGTCGGTTTTGTGGTGGCCGGTTCCGAGGCCATTACGCGTCTGGCCGAGGTCAAGATGACCACCGGTATGGGCGCCTCACGATTTTGCGAGTCGGTGCTGGCGTGCCTGTTGGCCAACGGTGCCTACGGCAAACTGGTGCAGCGTCAGCGCCAACGCTTGAACAGCGACCGGCTGGCCGCGTTGCAGTTGCTTGAAGATGCCGAATGGGAGGTTTTCGGCAAACCGGCGGGAGGCCTGTTCATCTGGGCGCGATCACGAATGTCCGACTACGATCAGGTGCAGACCCAGGCACGGCGTCTGGGTGTACTGCTGTCGTCGAAGAGCGCCTTCAATCCCTTGGGTGAGGCCAGTGACTGGCAGCGGATCAATGTGGCATACGCCTGCGACCCACGTGCCCGTGCGTTCCTTCAGGCCACTGCTCGGGATCGACCTCAAGCGTTCTGAAAACGACGTTGGCGTAGCTTTTTGCCATTATTCCGGCGCCAGAGCCTTGTGTTGCTACTGGCCCGTTGCGAATCTGCGTCTACAGACTTTGGCAGGGGACTAAGTGCAATGATTTCGGCCGTGCAAGGACGTTTTGCCAACCTCGGTATGGCAAAAAAACTGGGTGTCGGGTTTGTCCTGGTGCTGTTGTTGACTGCGCTGGTGGCGGGCATTGGCGTTTGGTCCCTGCAAACCATCAGCCAGCGCTTCGACGGGCTCAAGCAAATGTCATCGCTTAACAGCGGTTTGCTCAAGGTGCGGTTACTGGAGCAGGAATACGCCTTGCACGGCAATCCGAAAACCGTCGATGCCCTGCACGAGGGTGTCGATGGCCTGATCGCCCTGGCCGGCCAGCTCAAGGCCGCGTCTGCGGCCAACGTGCCGGTGATGAATGACTTCGAACAGTCTTTGGGGGCCTATCGCAAGGCCTTCGACGAGTTTGTCTCGCTCACCCAGGCCAAGGACCTGGCGCTGGAAATGGCCAGTTGGTCGGTGTCCAGCGTGGCCAACAATCTTGATGTTTTGCAATCCGGGCTCGCCGATGACGGTGCCTATACGCTGAAAGATTCCGAAGGCAAGGACGGGGCGCAATTCATCGAGCAGGCCAGTCAGGTCAGCCAGGTTTCACGCTTGATGCTGCAAGCCATGAATGAAGCGCGCGTGCGTCTGGATCAAAGCCGCAAAGGCGACGACAGCGCCGGGCAGGGCAAGATCGAACAGGCCAGCCAGGCCTTGGCCCAGGCCGAACAGCTCAAAACCACGGTCAAGGATGAGGGTTACCAGACCGTCCTCAACGAGGTGACGGGTCATATCGCCGGTTTCAGTGACAAGCTTGCCGAGTACACCGGTCTGCTGGAACAGGAAAAAACCGTCTATCAACAATTGCACCAGCGCGCAGCCCAAGTGGTCGAGCGGGTGGATCAGGCTTATGTCGCCGAAGACCTGGCGATGCAGGCTGAACTGAAAAAGAACTCGCTGCTGATCATCGGCTCTTCCGCATTGGCCTTGCTGGTCGGGCTGGTTGCCGCGTGGTTCATCACCCGGTTGATCGTGGCACCGCTGCGCAGCGTGATTCATGTGGCGCAGCAGATTGCCTCAGGGGATTTGAGTGCGACCATTGACGTGACCCGCCGTGACGAAATCGGTCAGTTGATGCAGGCAATGCAGCAAATGGGCGCGGGGCTCAGTCATATCGTCAGCGGCTTGCAGTCGGGTATCGAGCAGTTGGCGACTTCTGCCCAATCGCTGTCGGCGGTGACTGAACAGACCAACCTCGAAGTCAGTACGCAGAAGGAGGAAACCGAACAGGTCGCCACCGCGATGAATCAGATGACGGCCACGGTGCATGATGTCGCACGCAATGCCGAAGAAGCGGCGTTAGCCGCGCAAACGGCTGACGGCAAGGTTGAAAGCGGTCAGCAGGTGGTGCGCCAGAGCATGGTGCGGATCGAGCAGTTGGCGGATTCGGCCTCTTCGGCCAGTTCGAGCATCGAAAGCCTGAGTGCGGAAATCCAGAACATCGGCACGGTTTTGAGTGTGATCAAAAGCGTGGCCGAGCAGACCAATCTGTTGGCATTGAACGCGGCGATCGAGGCGGCCCGGGCTGGCGAGCAGGGCAGGGGTTTTGCCGTGGTGGCCGATGAAGTACGTGCACTGGCCCGGCGAACCCAGCAATCGACCGAGGAAATCGAACTCCTGGTCAGCGCTTTGCGCTCGGCGGCGCAGTCGTCGGTGCAGCAGATCCAGAGCAGTGGCGAGTTGGTGAAGCTGGCAGTCAGCGATGCCTTGCAGACAGAGAGTGCGCTGGGAAGTATTGCGGCAGCGGTGTCGTTGATCCAGCAGATGAACCAGCAGATCGCCGCGGCAGCCGAGGAGCAGAGCTCGGTGGCCGAAGAGATCAACCGCAGTGTCACCAGTATTCGCGCCAGTGCCGATCAGTCATCGCTGGCGATGCAGGGCAATGCCGCATCCAGTATCGAGTTGGCGCAACTGGGGGTTGAGCTGAAGGGGATGGTGGGGCATTTCAGGCTTTGAAATGATCATCGGCCAGACCAAAAAAAGGTTCATCACACAATCCAGGGAAACACAGATAACGCAATACCTGTAGGAGCCGGCTTGCTGGCGATAGACTCAAGTGCGCCGCGTTTATTCAGTTCATACGCGTTATCGTTAACGACCATCGCTGGCAAGCCAGCTCCTACACGAGACCGCGTCTGAGTCGAAAATGAAGTGACCTCCAAACCATTGCGCAATAAAAAAGCCACCTCTCGATTAAAGCTTCCTGTAGGAGCGAGCATGCTCGCGATGGTCGCAAAAGATAACGCGTGTTTACTGGCTGAACGCGGCGTTCTGGAGTCCATCGCGAGCATTCGAGCGTCGACCGGCTGCTCCTACAGTGGTTTTCGCTGATCAGTCGTAGATCACTTTCTTTTTCCAGTCCGCGTCGGCCTCGACGTCTTTGAGGCCTTCGGTCAACTGGTTGACCTCACCTTCGACCGGCGCAGTGCGATCCATGACCTGGTCATTGGCGCGGGCCAGGAGTTTTTCCAGGTATTCCAGTTGCTCGGCGTAGACCTGTGGTTCCTGTTGTTTGCGCAGGTATTGCACGCCACGCTCGAATGCCAGACGAGCCTGCCCGGGCTGGTTCTGTTGCAGGGAATGCTGGCCGAGGTTGTTGAAGAACTCGATGTGCAGCAGCACGAGGATGTGGCGCACTTCACGGATCCAGCGTTTGGCCTCGTTGGGGGCCAGGAAGCCGTCCTGTGCCGCGCGGGTGATTTGGCCGTGCAGGGCTTCGAGCAGGAAGCGTACATCCTTGGCCTTGGCTTCGGTCTGGATCGGTGCCGGTGGATTGTTGACCGGGATGGATTCACCCTGGCCGACAAGGGTTTCCAGTTCGGCGATCCGCGCCTTGAGGTTGGCGCTGGATTTTTCCAGATTAAGCAGGCGCTGGCAGACGTTCAGTTCCAGGCGGGCCAACAACAGCTTGAGTGCCGGGGTCATCAGCTGGCCGGGGAACGTCTCGGTGATCTCTCCGCAGCGTCGCAACCGATCGTTGAGCTCAATCTTGGTACGGGCCTTTTCCAGCTTGTTGTTTTCCACCACATGGTTGATGTAACCAATGGCGATCAACAGTGCGATCCCGGCTACAACGAGCAGGGTGATCATGAGTGGCGTCACCGGTAAGACCTCTTTTTAGGGTACGCATGCGAGTTTAGTGACCTGGCATTTGAGCGCCCAGGCCCGCATGACGGGTTGGATCGGACATGCCTGCGCTTATATCGGCCGCAGCCCCGCTTCTATAAATGGTGGCACGCGATATACAGATTGCCATCACTGGTGGACTATAACGTCTTGGCGGGTGCCAGAATATAGGCGTCAAACGCCGGGCAGCGGAAAAACCTCAACAGCCCCCAAAGCAGGGCGAAGTCATTGATTTAAATAAATTTATATCAGGGGGTTGACGACCTCTCAATCCATCCATAGAATGCGCGCCACTTGCAGCGTAAAGCACACAGCGAAACGCGGCAGGGAGTGAATGTTGTAGTGTGTCCCCTTCGTCTAGTGGCCTAGGACACCGCCCTTTCACGGCGGTAACAGGGGTTCGAGTCCCCTAGGGGACGCCAATGCGGGAATAGCTCAGTTGGTAGAGCACGACCTTGCCAAGGTCGGGGTCGCGAGTTCGAGTCTCGTTTCCCGCTCCAATTTTAAACAGCGTTGCTTTCGGGCAGGGCTGAGTGAAACCAGAACCAAGTCTTCGGATGCGGATCTGGGCACCGAAACACACACCATGTGTTCCGGGCAGCGTGTCCCCTTCGTCTAGTGGCCTAGGACACCGCCCTTTCACGGCGGTAACAGGGGTTCGAGTCCCCTAGGGGACGCCATTTGCGGGAATAGCTCAGTTGGTAGAGCACGACCTTGCCAAGGTCGGGGTCGCGAGTTCGAGTCTCGTTTCCCGCTCCATATTTAACGAAAACGCCGCTCACTGAGCGGCGTTTTCGTTTGCGCGTAAAAAACCAGCCTCATCCGCTGAGGCTTTGTATCAGGCTTTCGAGCACTTCAATGGTTTTTTCATCCTGCACCGGTTGCGTAGCTGCAGCCGCTTTGAGTTGACGTGCCAGGCGGTATTCGCTGGGCGTGCAGTTGGCGAACTGCTTGAAGGCACGAGCGAAGTAGGAAGGGTCCCTGAAGCCAGCCTCATAGCCGATACTGGTAATCGGCATCTGGCTGTTGTCGAGCAGTTCTTTGGCGAAGTTCATGCGCTTGTTCAAGATGTAATCCGTGAAGCCAAGCCCATTGGCTTCCTTGAACAGGCGGCTGAAGCGAAATGTCGTCATGCCGCAGCGCTGCGCCAGTTCCCTCTGATCGATGCTGTCTCGAAAGTGCTGCTCGATGTACAGCATGACATTGCTCAGCGCTTGGTGTTTTTGGTGTCCTGAGGTCCGCCGGATGCTGTCCGGCAGGGTCGGGGAGTGGTCGATCTGCGATGACTTGCCCTGGCCGCTGGCATTTCGGCGCAACTCGCAGAGCTGCACCACCGCCGTCAGGTAACGCTTCTTCTCGCTGCTCGAGAGCGGGAGCACCATGTATTCCCAGACGCTGGAACGCATGGCCCATACCGCCAGTTCCTCCGAGTGCTGCACGGTGAACATGGTGATCGGGATGCTGGGGGTGGTGCGTTTGATCTCCAGCAAAAACCTCAAACCTTGCGTGTCGGGGCGATCAAAGTGGATGCAGAACATGTCTGCCTGTTCTCTGATGGGCAGCACGGAGTTTTTCGCCAGATTGCAGTCACAGGTGTCCTCGAACTGCACGACGAGTTCTTTCGTGGACCGATCATGAGTCAGATCGAACCACAGGAGCGATGGCCTTTTGGTCAAATTGGACGTCATGTCTCTACTCTGGGGTTCTTGGTGACTCTCTCGCTAAGGAGTATTGCCAAGGTGCCATCACTTTGCAGATTTAATCCTGATAGGAAAGACGGTTTTTAGTTCTATTCGCTCTATGGGATTCCTGCAAGGCAGCCCCGGGCGAGTGTTTGTTGGTGTGTCTTCGACAAACCCGGGTTGAACCGCCTGTCGCTTGTGAATCAATGACAATTGCCTTTGCGTTTCAATGCCTTGTTTGCCCCCCCTCGTTACTTCTGCAAAGGCCAATGCTCCGTATTTGGCCGCCCCGCAAAAAAGTCCTAACGATGTGCAAAATCTTCCTAACGCCAATGCCTGCACCCTGACTAGGGTTGCATCAGGCAGCGCAGAAAGTACTGCCTCAGAAAAAACAACATTCGAGTGAGGTGGGCAAAATGATCATGCAAACAATCAAGGCATCGGTAGTGAAGTTCATCAAAGACGAAGATGGCTTGACCATTGTGGAGTATGCGGTGGCAGGTGGGATGATTACGGTTGCTGTTGCCACTATGTTCGGTCTTTTGGGCGACGAGGTGCTCGACAGGATCACAAAACTGTGCAACGCGGTCAAAGATGGCACCTGCACCGCAGCAGCATAAGCGGGATAAGTGCAAATCACAGTGGGGATACGCGCCATGTCCATGGAATTGCAGGTATCGACAGTTGTACTGCTAGGACTGCTTGGCGTGGCGGTGGTAAGCGATCTGCTTCGCCACCGTATCCCCAACGCGCTGGTCCTGTTGGGCCTTGCCCTGGGATTGGCCGGTCAGACCTATTCAGGTGGTATCAGCGGATTGGGTGACAGCCTGCTGGGCATCCTGATCTGTTTTGGGGTGTTTCTGCCCATGTACGTATCGGGTGGCATGGCTGCCGGCGACGTCAAATTAATGGCCATGGTCGGCAGTTTTTTACCGTTTCATTTTGCATTGTGGGCTGCCTTGTTCAGCCTGATAGCCGGTGGCGTGTGCGGTTTTCTGATCGTGCTGGTTCGCGGTCAACTGCGTCAGACCTTGGGACGCTATTGGCTGATTCTGAGGGCGCAAGCTTATCTGGCGCCGACTTCAGATGAAGTAGCCGGCAAGCCTTTCCCTTATACGATTGCAATCTTGATAGGCACTTTGACCAGCGTCTACTGGCAACTTGTTGCCGGTGGATTGGGAGGTTAGACATGCACGTCATCGTCGATAGTGATGCCTACCCCAGCGATCGGAACGCGGTGCAACGCCTGGCTCCTCAGCCCTGCACTGTCCGCGAAACTGGCCTGACCGACAGTTTTCTCGGCGAGTTGGTGTGCAAGCATTTGTTTGATGCCGGTGTGCTGGACATGTCGCGGTTGGTGGACCGCCTGGCGCTGACCGGCGCGGTACTTGAAGAGGTCCTGGCGTTTTTGCGCAAGGATGGCCGTGTCGAAGTGCTGGGCCAGGCGAGTCAAACCGGCGGGCAAATGCTGCGTTATGGCCTGACCGAACGTGGCCGCAGTGCCGCCCGCGATGCTCTGTCGCGCAGTGGCTATATCGGTGCGGCACCGTTCCCGGTGAGTACCTACCGGTCCCTGATCAAGCTACAGACCATTCACCATGGTCGCATCAACGCCAACGATATGCGCAATGCCCTGGCTGGCGTAGTGCTCACGGAGGAGATGCTCGATCAGTTGGGTGTGGCGATGAACTCCGGGCGCGCAATCATGATTTATGGCCCCGCGGGTACCGGAAAGACCTATGTCAGCAGTCGGTTGATCCGTCTGTTCGCCGAGGCCATTTGGGTCCCCCATGCCATCGTCATCAACGAGTCAGTGATCGAGATCTATGACCCGCAGGTGCATCAGCGGCTCGATGACAACACTCAGCAGAACAATCTGATGCTCAACGAAGGGATTGATCGTCGACTGCTGCGCTGCAAACGCCCGATCGTCATCACGGGCGGAGAGTTGAGCATGGAACAGCTGGACGTTCGTTATGACCCCTTCACCCGTCAATACCAGGCTGCCCTGCAGCTTAAGGCCAGCAATGGCCTGTTCATCATCGACGACATGGGGCGCCAGCGCATGGCACCCGCCGAGCTGTTCAATCGCTGGATCGTCCCGATGGAAGAGAAACGCGATTTCATCAACCTGGGCGGCGGTCGGCATTGCGAGCTGCCGTTCGATCTGATTCTGGTGTTTTCCACCAACCTCAATCCCCTGGAACTGGCCGATGAGGCCTTCCTGCGCCGGATTGGCTACAAGCTGCAGTTCGGTTACCTGAAGCCTGAGCAGTACGAAAAGATCTGGCGTCAGGAAAGCGAGCGTCTGGGCATTTCCTTTGACCCGCTGCTGGTGCGTTATGTGCTGCAAAGGCTATATGCAAGTGAAGGCATGCCCCTGGTGCCCTGCCATCCCCGCGATCTCCTGAGCATGGCGCTCGATCGCCAGCGTTATATCGGCGGTTCCGGACCACTGTCACCGAAAGAGTTGGAATGGGCCTGGCACAACTACTTCGTCCAGCTCGACTTTCTTTGATACGGAGATACTGACATGAGCTCTCGTACGCTTACCCTGATAGGCGTTTCCCTGGCCATGGGCCTAGGGGCTGCATGGATGGCCGACTCCTGGCTGAGCGCGCGGCTCAATGCCAGCCCGGATGACCACCTGCGAAGCGTGGTGGTCGCCACGGTAGAGATTCCTTTCGGGCAGAAGGTCGAGCCCCAGCAGGTCACGACCGTACGCATGCCCATGGATACGATCCCGAACGATGCCTTCGATACCAGCGAAAAAGCCGTGGGCAAGATCGCAACGTTCGACATTCTGCGCGGCGACATTGTGCGAGGCGCACGTCTGAGCGAGCACTTGGGTGGCAGCACCCTGGCCTCTTTGATTGCGCCAGACAAACGCGCCATTTCGGTACGGGTGGACGATGTGGTCGGCGTGGGCGGATTCCTGTTGCCGGGTAACCGGGTCGATGTACTGGCGACCAAACGCACGGATAGTGCCGGCAATAACGCCGAGTCCAAGACCATCCTCGAGAATTTGCGGGTGTTGGCGGTGGACCAGACTGCCGGTACCGACAAAACCCAGCCGGTGGTGGTGCGTGCAGTGACGCTGGAGATGACGACCGCCGAGGCTGAAACACTGGTCACGGCGCAATCGGAAGGGAAATTGCAATTGACCTTGCGCAACCCGCTGAACGCCGAGAAAAAAATCACGACCGTTGCGCCTGCCGCACCGGTCATGGCGGTGGCTACCGCCACAGAGCGAAAACGCGTGGTGCCACGTGGCAATGGAGAGGGTGTCAGAGCCGTCACCATTATCCGTGGAGTCGAGGCCAGTGTAGTGAACATGCGTTGACAGAGCGGTAGGGGCGCCTTGGCACCCAGGTATTGGCGGAGCCGATCCGGATCAGTATCGGCAATCGAGGGCTTGATGATGAATCTTCGTATTCAGCGGCCGTTCACTTCGACGCCAAGGCGCCAGGAAGGATCGGTGAGTGTATTGATGGTGTTCGCATTGGCGGCGATGGCCATGATGGCGGCGTTGGCTTTGGACGGTGGGCATATGATGCTGAACAAAACGCGCCTGCAGAATGCGGTGGACGCCGCCGCCCTCAGTGGCGCCAAAACCCTGAGTCAGGTGACGGGTGGTATCGACAGCGCCAGCACGACGCGTACTGCCGCGCTTAATACGCTGAGGCAAAATGCCATTGCCACGGGTAATAGCGAATTGGCAACGGCTATAGGTGGCAACGAAGAAACATTCGCGAAAGTGGAGTTGGCAAGCAGCGTTTATGGCCCGTTCGGCTATCCCGGACCGGCGGATGCCAAATACGTTCGGGTATCGGTACCGAACTATAGCCTGACAAAATTTTTCTGGAGCTTTGTCCAGACATTCGGCTCTGGCGGCTTGGGGGACAAAGCGGTATCGGCGATTGCCACTGCAGGCCCCAGCCCTGCAAGCCCCTGTGATCTTACACCTTTGATGGTCTGTGGCGACGCGACCAAGAGCAGCCCGTTCGGCTTCAACTTCGGTAATTTGCAGGTATTGAAGGCCGCCAAAAACGAAAAAGACTTAATTGGACCAGGAAACTTTCAGTTGCTCGATTTTGGTTCGGGCGGCAACACGGTCAGGGATGACTTGGCCGGAGAAATCTCGGAATGCCGGAATGTAGGGGACCATGTTCTAACCAAGCCTGGCAATACGGCTGGCCCTGCTGTTCAAGGCTTGAATACTCGCTTCGGCGATTACTCCGGTCCCCTCAAGGGTAGCGCCAGCACCTATCCGCCGGATCTGGTGATTAGCTACAGCACGCCGTTGATGACCGAGAAAGCGCATGGTAAGAACCCGCCGCAGGTGGAGTCCGGTGGCCAGCCAGTCACCGCGAGCAACGGCAATCTCTACGCTGGCGGCAAGCCGTTGCTCGATTATAACGACTGGCTTGCTAGCTTTGCTGCCTGTGTCGCTGGCTCGGGCACTGATTGTCAGTCCAATGGCGCGTCCGAACGGCGAATTCTGAAAGTCGTGATTGGTGACTGTTCCGGGAAAAATGATGGAGCCAGTTCGATTCCAGTTCTTGGTTTTGGCTGCTTTTTCGTGATTCAGCCAGCCACTAACGGAGATGCGTCGATCTACGGACAGTTCGTGAAGGAGTGCGAAGGCGACAACGTGCCCGGTCCTACACCGTCAACCGACTCCGGTCCGCAGATCATTCAGCTCTACAAAACCTATCTCAACGGCAGTGGCACTCCGAGCACTGACTCGTAGGAGGCGTCATGAGACGTCACGGATTTAAATATCGGCAGCGCCAGCAAGGCCTGGCCATTGTGGAATTCACCCTCGTCCTGCCGTTGTTGCTGTTGCTGTTGCTGGCCTTCGGTGAGTTCGGCCGCATGCTCTATCAGTACAACTTACTGCTGCAGGCCAGCCGCGATGCCGACCGTTTTGTAGCCAGCAAGGCTTGGAACTCGACCCTTGGCAAGGTCGTTCTGACCACTACGCTGCAGACCGAGACGAAAAACGTTGCGGTGTTTGGCGTGCCTGTCGACACCGGGCCTAATACTGAGGTGTTGTCAAAGTTGAAGACTGGCGACGTGGTCGTCGCCCCAGTGGGCACTGACCATGTGCGGGTCACCATCACTTACACGTTCTGCCCGGTGATTGGCGCCAGCCTTTGCGCCGGAGCGCTTCCCGGTTTTTTTGGTAATCGGATTGCACTGAGCATTCCGCTGGTTGCCACTACCGTGATGAGGGCACTGTGATGAATCGCAAACACATGCGCGGCACCTATACGGTGGAGTTCGCCATCGTTGGTCTGCTGGTGTTCACACTGTTGTTCGGCGTAGTGGAAATGGGCCGCCTGTACTTTACGGTCAATGCGCTGGATGAAGCCGTGCGCCGTGGTACGCGCTTGGCGGCGGTGTGCAATATCAGCGATCCGGTGGTTCTGCGGCGGGCCATCTTCAATGCCGCGACCGACGCAGGTACGAGCCAGTTGATCGGCAATCTGGCCACCACCAACCTGACGCTGACCTATCTGGATGTAAATGGCGCTCAGGTGGCCAACCCCGCTGACCTGGTCAGCGCCAACGGTTTTCGTGCCATCCGCTATGTCCGGTTGAGTCTGCAAAACTTCGTTTTCAATCTGTTCATTCCCGGGTTCGGCGTGCGCATTACCCTGCCTCCATTCAGGGCAACCTTGCCGCGCGAAAGCCTAGGGCGTCATTCCGATTCCGGGGAGATCACGCCATGCTGAATACCAAGGACACTCCACTCTCCAGTTCGACCGGAAAAGCCGGGCTCAGGTTGCTGATCAGCAGCCGAGATGCCACGTCATTGCGCGACCTGCAGAGCGTCTGCCAACGCATGCCCAGCCTGGAGGTGAGCACGCGCCTGGTGAGCAATGGGCACGTCGACCCGCTCTACGGTCTGGACCGGATGCCCGATCTGTTGCTGTTGCGCGTCAGCCACCTGTGGCGCGAGGAACTGTCGGCACTGTTGCAGCGCCCGGCCCATGAGCGTCCGCCGATGTTGGTGTGCGGACTGTTGAGCGAACAGGAGGGCATGCGCCTGGCGATGCAGGCCGGCGCCCGTGACGTGCTGCCGGAGCCCGTCGCCGAGACAGAACTGGTCGCTGCCTTGAATCGGCTGGTCATGGAGGTTCGGACCGGCAGCGGGACAGAAGGGAAATTGCTCGCTGTGATCAGCGCCAAGGGCGGATCCGGCGGCACCATGCTGGCCTGCAACCTGGCTCAGCAGCTCAGCATGAAGGGTGGCAGTACCCTGTTGCTGGACATGGACCTGCAATTTGGCAGCGTGACGCATTACCTGGATGTGGCGCAAACCCACAGCCATCTTGAGGTGTTGCATCAGATCGACGGCATGGACAGTGTCGCGCTACGGGGTTTTTGCAGCCACTTCAGCCCGACTTTGCATGTGCTGGGTGGCCGGGCCGGTGAGCTGTGTCTGCCACAGGATGCCCAACCCGAGCAACTTGACACCCTGATGCAGTTGGCCCGCGCCAGCTATGACTGGGTAGTGATCGATCTGCCACGGCAAATCGACCACCTCACCGGCTCCGTACTGGAGCAGGTGGATCGGGTGTACGTGGTGGTGCAGCAGAGCGTCAGCCATCTGCGCGATGCCAGCTCCCTGGTGCGGATTCTTCGCGAAGACCTGGGCGTGCGTGGGGATCAGTTGCAGATAGTGGTCAACCGCTATGACAAGACGGCAGCGGTCAGCCTCAAGGATATCGGCGAGGCGCTGCGCTGCACGAACCTGGCGAAATTACCCAACGACTTCAACCTGGTCAGCCAGAGTCAGAACACGGGCGTGCCGTTGGGTCTGCATGCGCCGAAGGCGGCGATCACCGTTGCCCTGCGCAACGTGGCCGATGACCTGCTCGGCAACCAGATGGCTGGAAAAAAAGGCGTGTTCAAACGCGCCTTCAACCGTTTTTTCGGGGGGTGACCCATGATCAGCGACTTTCGTAACCGCTTGCGCAAACAGTCCGGTAAACCCGCCCCGTCGTCGGCTAACCAGCCGGGTGACGACCTGCCTGATCCGGCAGAGGAAATAATGGCGTGGGAACGCGCAACGCCGGACATTCTTTACGAAACCAAAAGTCAGGTCACACCGGTGGAAGCCGAGTGGCGAGAAAAGATCTACCAGCAGTTGCTCAAGGTCATGGACCTGTCCTTGCTGGACTCCCTTGAACAGGCTGAGGCCACGCGGCAGATTCGCGATATTTGCCAGCGCCTGCTCGATGAGCATTCGGCACCGGTGAGTACGTCCAGCCGCCAGTTGATCATCAAGCAGATCACCGACGAGGTGCTCGGCCTTGGCCCACTGGAACCGTTGCTGGCCGATCACAGCGTGTCCGACATTCTGGTGAACGGCTTTGCCTCGGTCTATGTCGAGCGCTTTGGCAAACTGCAACGCACCGATGTGCGCTTTCGCGACGACCAGCATTTGCTGAACATCATCGACCGCATCGTCTCCAGCCTGGGTCGGCGTATCGACGAGTCCTCGCCCTTGGTGGATGCCCGGCTCAAGGACGGTTCGCGGGTCAACGCGATTATTCCGCCGCTGGCCATCGACGGCCCGAGCATATCGATCCGGCGCTTTGCGGTGGACCTGCTCAACACCGAAAGTCTGATCCAGGTGGGGACGTTGACCCCGGCCATTGCCCTGCTGCTCAAGGCGATTGTCCGTGGGCGCTTGAACGTGCTGATTTCCGGCGGTACCGGCAGCGGCAAGACCACCATGCTCAATGTGCTGTCCAGTTTCATCCCGCACAACGAGCGGATCGTCACCATCGAAGACTCGGCTGAACTGCAACTGCAGCAACCCCACGTGGTGCGCCTGGAAACCCGGCCTTCGAATATCGAGGGGCGCGGCGAAGTGAGCCAGCGGGAGTTGGTGCGCAACAGCCTGCGGATGCGTCCTGACCGTATCGTGATCGGCGAAGTGCGCGGCGTCGAGGCGCTGGACATGTTGACGGCGATGAACACCGGCCACGACGGCTCGTTGACCACGATCCACGCCAACACCGCGCGCGATGCGTTGGGGCGGATTGAGAACATGGTGTCGATGACCGGGGCGACCTTCCCGATCAAGGCCATGCGTCAGCAGATCGCATCGGCCATCGATGTGGTCATCCAGCTGGAACGCCAGGAAGACGGCAAGCGCCGCCTGGTCAGCGTGCAGGAAATCAACGGCATGGAAGGCGAGATCATCACCATGACCGAAATCTTCTCCTTCGCGCGCCATGGCGTGGGCGAAAACGGCGAAGTACTCGGTGAGTATCGGCCCAGCGGCATGATTCCCGCCTTCCGTGATGTGCTGGCCAAGCGCGGTATCGAGTTGCCGCTGACGATGTTCAGGCCTGAGTGGATGGAGGCGCGGCAGTCATGAACCAGATTCCCGGTGAATTCATTCTGATGTTTCTCGGCATGGTGTTTATCGCCGTCTTCCTCCTGTCCCAAAGCGTGGCGGTGCCGGTGTTTGGCGAGGCTGGCAAGATGCGCAAGCGCATTCGTGGTCGCTTGCATGTACTGGAGAAAGCCAACAATCAGCCCAACATGCAGACCGTGTTGCGACAGAAATACCTGACGCGTTTGTCGCCATTGGAGGCCAGGCTTGAGCAGCTGCCCCTTATGGAGGCATTGACGCAAATGATTGAGCAGTCCGGGCACGAATACCGGGCCTACCGGGTATTGCTACTCGGGCTGGTGTTGGGGGGCTCGACGGGTATCTTGATCTGGATGGTCTCGTCAGTCTGGTGGATGGCGCTGGTGGCGGGTTTCGCGATTTTCTGGTTACCCATACTGAAAATCTCTTACGACCGTGGCAAGCGTTTTGCTGAGTTCGAGGAAGGCCTGCCGGATGCGCTGGATGCCATGTGCCGCGCTCTGCGCGCCGGGCACCCCTTCAACGAAACCCTGCGCCTGGTGGCCGAGGAGCACAAGGGGGCGGTCGCTCATGAGTTTGGCCTGACCTTCGCCGATATCAACTATGGCAACGATGTACGTCGGGCCATGCTCGGCCTGCTGGAGAGAATGCCCAGCATGACGGTGATGATGATGGTGACCTCGATCCTCATTCATCGTGAGACCGGCGGCAATCTGACCGAGGTGCTGGAGCGTCTGAGTCGCCTGATCCGCGGGCGATTTCGCTTTCAGCGCAAGGTCAAGACCTTGTCGGCCGAAGGGCGGATGTCGGCCTGGATACTGGTGGCCATTCCCTTCGTGCTGGCGATCGCGATCCTGGTTACAAGCCCCAAGTACCTGCCTGTACTGCTCAATGATCCTCTAGGACACAAGCTGATCATCGGGGCTTTCTGCGCCATGTTGATCGGGATTCTCTGGATACGCAAAATTATCCGGATTCAGGTTTAAGCGGTATTCGCTACCGGGAGGTACAGGTCATGGACTTTTTGCTCGGGTTGTTCAGTCGGGTCACGGGGAACGAGGAGATGGCGCGCCTGTTGTTCCTCGGTGCGATCGGTTTCAGTACGGTGCTTGCGGTCGTCGCCGTGATCTTGCTGATGCAGGGGCTTCAGGACCCGGTGCAGCGCCGTCTGGCGCTGATCAAGCGTGGTCATTTAGGCAACACTACCGGACAGGAAGCTCCAGGTAACCTGCAACTGTTGCTGGAGCGGGTCGGCCAGCGTTTTGCCTCGGCCGAATCGACTCAGGCGTCTGCCACCCAGACGTTGTTGACGCATGCGGGGTACCGTTCCTCTTCGGCGGTGCAGATGTACTGGGCGGTGCGCTTGCTGTTACCGCTGGTGTTGGTCGGCATTGCGTTGTTGCTATTGCCGATGATTCCCAGGGTTTCGCTGAACATGGGGCTGCTGTTGGTGGCCGTAGTGGCTGGTGTTGGATGGCTGGTGCCAGCGCTGTATGTCGGCAAGCGCAAGCAAATGCTACAAGGTCGGCTGCGTGCCGCGTTTCCGGATGCACTGGATCTGATGGTGGTCTGTGTGGAGTCGGGCTTGGCCCTGCCCACGACCATTGAACGGGTGGCTGAAGAGATGTCGGTCAGTCAGGTTGAACTGGCTGAAGAACTGGCCCTGGTCAATGCGCAAATCCGTGCAGGCATTTCCAGCACCGAGGCGCTCAAGCAATTGGCCGTGCGCACCGGGCTGGAGGACATTCAAGGATTGGTCAGTCTACTGGCGCAAAGTATCCGCTTCGGCACCAGCGTGGCCGACACTCTGCGCATCTATGCTGATGAATTCCGTGACCGGCGTACGCAGGCTGCCGAAGAGGCGGGGGCGAAAATCGGTACCAAGCTGATATTCCCGCTGATTTTCTGCCTGTGGCCGAGCTTCTTCCTGGTCGCCATCGGCCCTTCCCTGATCGGCGTGCTCAGAACATTCGGTAAGTGAGCAGGAGTCGTTTGCTATCGGACAGGGTGGCTGTACTGCATAAGAACGAGGTGGAGCTGGCGAACGGAGTGCATTCACTCCAATCGCTTGCTCCACCTTTTAATACCTGGACTGTATTTTCCTGCACACGTGATTGAGCCCGGCTTTTCAGCCAGGCCTCTCTGGACTACGCCAGAGACTGATCACCCATCGCCATGCCTCAGTTGCCGATGGTCATTTGTCCCGCGGTATCCTGGTCAAAATATTGCGGAATAGGGTAGTTGAAGCTATTCAGCCAGCGCTGCATGGCCAGGTCACGTTCGGTGGCCGAAGCGGTTTGTAGTTTAGTGGAGGCAACCACACCGCGAATCTGCAACTGCAACCACTGTTCGGTGCCTTTTTGATACGGCGAAGAGGGGCCCGGCTCAATGGCCCAGGCAGTGGTGGACAGGCAAGTCATGCACACGATCAACAGCCTTTTGGTATTCATCTCGACTCCTCGTACGTTCTACTTGTTCGCACTGGAAGAGGCATCGGCTACCTCAGTCTTGCGATTCCCCTCGGCAGCCACCACTTTTTTAGCGGAGGCCTTGAGTTTTTCCGCACGGTTTTGAGCCTCTACGACTTGCTTGGGGCTCAAGTCGGCGCGGGTCACGAGTTCGGCGGCCGCTTTCCAGTTATCCTGGTAGATCAGCAGCGTCACCATATTGAGTGCCGCCAGTGTGTTGGCCTGCTTGAGTTCCATGGCGGTCATGAACTCAAAGCGTGCTTCAGGGATCCGTCGCTGATTGAGGTAGACGACCCCCAGGTCATTGCGCATCCTGTCGTCAGTGGGGGCCATCTTTACCGCACGCTCAAGGTGATTGGCAGCGCTGGCGTTATCATTCCTGGCGGCGGCCAACTGGCCCAGGCCATGTTCCCCTTCAGCCGCCAGACAGGTGCCGAGCAAGCTTTCGTATAACGGCTGCGCGTCGCCGCTATGCCCCATCAAGCGCAGCACCCGAGCCTTGCGCAGGCGAACCTGGACCAGGTTATCTGGCAATCCTTCCAGATTCGCCAGGCTGGCATACAAACGGCCTTCTTCGGTCATGTTGTCGGCCAGGTTAAGGGCCAGTTCTTGCTCCGAACCGGGCTTGGCACAACTGGCCGGCCGCGAAGACATGCCATTGCTGGCACAACCTGCGAGCATTAATGTCGCCGCTATTGCAATGACTGCTTTCATCGAAGGGCCTCTGGCTACAACAGATTGAACGCCTGGCCAATGGCAATACAGCTGGCCTGGCAAGCGTTCAAGGTCACCGTCAGGAGTGAGGGCGAGGCAAGTCCGGTTCAGGCTTCGGTTCATTGCGAGAGCCCGCTGAGATTGTCGAAGTCGCCATTTTCCAGGAAGAACATGCGGTAGAAATTCGGGTCGTAATTGCGCAGCTGCTCGCCAGGCAATGACGGCAGTTGTGCATTGGCCGCCAGTGGCTGGACCAGATGCGGGGTAACGATCATCAGCAGTTCGCGCTCTTCACGGTTGATGGTGTTGTCACGGAAAAACGCGCCCAGAACCGGGATATCGCCCAGCCCCGGAAACTTGTTCACATTGGAATCGTTGTGGGTACTGATCAGGCCGCTGATGACGAAGCTTTCGCCGTCGGCCAGGGAGATGCTGGTATCGGTACGGCGCACGGTCAGGGCCGGGACTACCGTGCCGGCGATGCTCACGGCGTTGGTGAAGTCCAGTTCACTGACTTCCGGTGCCACCTTCAGCGCGATACGGTTTTTCCCGACGATGGTCGGCGTCAGGGTCAGGCGGATACCGAACTCCTTGTACTCGATGGACACGCTATCGCTGCCTGAACTGGGCACCGGAATCGGTATTTCACCGCCGGCCAGGAAGCTCGCGCTCTGCCCGCTGAGCGCTACCAGGCTTGGCCGCGCCAGGGTGTAGGCGAAACCACTGCCTTCCAGCGCGTTGAGTGCCACCAGTGTATTGCCGGTAGCAAAAGTGAGGTTGAAGTTGTTGTTGTTCACCGGTAGCACCGGCGTGACAATGCCGCCGATGGTGGGCAAGGTCCTCGGCGAGCCGAACAGGAAGTTGCCGCGGATGCCGAAAATCGAGGCGGAGGCTTCCTTGAGCTTGGTTCGGCTGACTTCAACGAAGCGGATATCGGTCTGCACCTGGCTCGGTAGCAGCGGGTCGTCGGAAGGCACCGACGGCACGCTGGTCAGCGCCGACGTGGCTTTACCCTTGACGAACACCATGCTTTGGCGCGGCGTTTTCGAACAGGCGGTCCAGACCATCAGGCTGGTGGTCCCCGGCGCAATGCCCGTGAGTATGAAAGCGTTGCTGCCGCTGGGCTGCACGTCGGCAACTTTCGGGTCACCCACCGCCAGTTGCGTTACCGGAACGGGGCTGCGCAGTTCACTCTGCAGCCCCTGGCCGACCTCGTACGTTGTCGGCCAATTCTCCAGTTGCGGACAATTGGCCGGAGCGGCCTGAGCCGCATCCACGCTGAGGCCCACCCAGAACAGGCCATGGAAAATTCGCTTGAAAGCGGGCACGGTACGAAGGTTCATTAAGTACATCCTCACTGGATAGACCGTCTTTAGGCGGACTGAGTTGTCTCGGATCACTTCACGGGGATCGGGCTATCCCCCCCAATGCGCCAGACCACTTATCCACGGCCTTGGCGTTATTCCTTGCGTGCGACACACGAGCGGGCGCAATTCGCTGATCTGGCGGGACAGCGAGCGACCTTGGCTGAAACGGTTTTTAGTGATCCGGTTACCTGGACTGCCTGTCGGAGCGATACTCGCGCGCATGGGTGGTACTGTCCGCTGACCTGCTTCCCCCGGAAAGTAATCGGCCATGAAGGTACAGAGCCGGAAAACGCCTGCCAGGACCATGGTGAGGTAACTCCTTTTGCCAATCCGCTATCTGATCACTGAAGCTGACGTGGAAATTCGGGCCGTCATGACTTCTTATTGTTTGAAGGTAGTTCAATCAAACCAAAGTGCCATGATTTAAAAGAAAACCGTTGGTGAAAAGGCTGGAGACAGGCGGGCGGGCAGGGTCGCAGCGCAGTGCGGTTGCCTGATGTTGACCGGTTGCGTTGAAGCAAAAAAAGGCCCGCCAGTCTGACTGAGCGGGCCTTTTGCGTTCCAGGCAATGCTTGCATCGATAAAATTAGGCGTCTCACGAACGCCCTGTGTTCAGTCCACGTGGTAGTGGACCGACAGCGTGCCTTTCTTTTGTGAAAGGGTGTTGATCGTGACCGCGCCCAATTCTTTCAGGCTACGTACGTGGGTGCCGCCGCAACCGTAGGCGGGCAGTTCACCGAAGCCGATTTCCCGGACGCCTTCGCGCAGTGAGGTCAGGCGCGGCAGGTCGTGGTCGATCCACTGCCCGATGCCATGCTCAATGGTCTGGGCCTCGACGTCCTGCGCCGAGTTACCCGGTTTGAATTGCACACGGCCTTCACCAGGCCAGTGATGCGCCTTGATCGGCATCCAGCCCATGGCTTGTACAAAGTGCCCGATCAAGTGCCCGGCCGAATGCATGCGCGTGTTGAACAACCGGCGTTGTTCGTCGACGCGGATTTGAATCATGCCGGTTTCTACGGGGCGGTCGACAAAGTGAATGATCCGCTCGGCATCCTGGACCACGTGCAGCACCTGGCTTTCGCCGATCCAGCCAGCGTCGCAAGGCTGTCCGCCGCCTTGAGGGTGGAACAGGGTTGCTCGCAAGACCACGGCAAACTCGTTTTCGTGGGGGATGCATTCCAGGACTTCCACGTTGGCCTTGAGCTCATCACTATGGAAAAAAAGGCGCAGCGTCATATTCCAGGCTCGTATTGAATATCTGTTTTTATTATAGAAAGCCGGTAAATGCGTGATAATCCGGGCAAACATCAAAGGACTGTTGCGCTGTGAGCATAAATCTTCCGCTGCCGCTGCTGGGTGAGATGGCGATTTTCGTCAAGGTTGTCGAGATGGGCAGTTTCTCCGAGGCCGCTCGCCAGTTGGGTACTTCGCCTTCGGCGGTCAGCCGTAGCATTTCGCGTCTGGAGAAGGCGCTCGCGACCCGGTTGCTGCAACGAACCACGCGCAAGCTGCGCTTGAGTGACGGTGGCGAGGAGGTGTTCAAGCGCTGCCAGGATATGGTCAATGCCGCCCGGTCAGTGATGGAAATCAGTGGTCAGTTCACCGATGAACCCGAGGGGCTGGTGCGTATCAGCGTGCCGAAAGCGGTGGGCCGGATCGTGATTCACCCGCATATGCCGGAGTTTTTGCGCCGTTATCCCAAAGTGGATGTGGAGATGTTGCTTGAGGACCGCCAGGTCGATCTGATCGACGATCACGTCGACCTGGCGATTCGCATCACCGACCGGCCGCCTGCGGGGCTGGTGGGGCGGCAGTTGCTGACGATCGATCACTTGCTCTGCGCCACACCGCAGTATCTGGCCGAGCACGGTACGCCGACTCATCCCCATGACTTGCTCAACCACAGTTGCATTTACTTGGGCGAAACCCCGAGCGATGCGCGCTGGAAATTCAAGAAGGGCAACAAATCGGTCACGGTCGGTGTGCGTGGGCGGTACGCCGCCAATCACACCGGCGTACGTTATGGCGCGGTGCTGCAGCACATCGGGATTGGCAGCCTGCCGTATTTCACAGCGCGGCATGCCTTGGAGAAGGGGTTGATGGTGCAAGTGCTGCCGGACTGGACCTTTCTGGCGTCCTATCACGGCGGCGCCTGGTTGCTGCATTCGCCAACCCGGTATCTGCCTCCCAAGCTTCGGGTGTTGATTGATTACCTGGTGGAGTGTCTGGAGAAGGAGCCGACGCTGGGCAAGCCAGGCAGGTCCAACGGTCCGAATTGGTCCCCATCGGAGTATGAACTGCCGGAAAGTGACGGCTTGTTTTGAAGTGTCTAGTGTCGAAACAGGTTTACACCTTTCCACCCGAATTCGATAAGCCCCCGGCAATTTATTGCTGACACACGCTTCCAGTAGGAGCCGGCTTGCCGGCGAAGGCGCCATTGAGTCTTGTATCGATATGAAGGACGCCTGCGCTGGCAAGCCAGTTCCTACAGGGACAGACAAAAAAAGTTCTTCGCACAATCCCGGGAAATTGTAGGAGCCGGCTTGCTGGCGATGGCGGCCTCATGGCTGGCGTACTTTATTGGTTGTGTACATATCCATTTCTGCGGTAACGGCCATCCCTTTGGTGTACGCGTTCCCTGTAGGAGCTGGCTTGCCAGCGATGGCGACCTTACGGCCGACCATTTTCTTCCTGGTGTACATATTCATTGCTGCGGTAACGGCCACTTATGGTTCCGCCCT